>CAYGLI010000038.1:0-14904 GCA_964350795.1 uncultured Micavibrio sp. | reverse complement strand
GGGTAAATGGTGGTTAAAACCGCATTGTCATTATAAACCTGCAATGCTTTTTCCTCTTGTCCCAAGGCCGCAAGGGACGCGGAATGCCATAATTGTGCCTCTGATATATTTTTCAGGGCATCACCACCAAAATATCTTTCCGCCAAATCATATTGACTAGCCAAGAAATGCGCCGCGCCGCGTAATGCCTGATATTCCGATGTATCAACAATTTGTGAATTCACATCCCGCGCAAGGGTTAAATAGCCCAAGGCCTCGTGCCCCATACCTTGTGATAAGGTCAATTTAACCAAATCCAAAATGACACCCAATTTATTATCGGCGGATGCCAAGGCCAAAAATTGGTCTAATTCTTTTCGTTTGCCATGATATTCGTGCGGTTTAACCGTGCCACCCCAATCAGGGAAATAAAACACGCGGTCTAATGTTGATTGCGCCTTTTTAAATTGTGGTTGCGATTGACCCTCACCACGCATGTACGATTCAACAATAGGGTCTTGTGAATCATTGGCAATATTCAATCCATTGACATTGGTCACGGTCACAAATTGATTACCCGATGCAATACGCAATCCATCAGATTCTGGTTTAATCACCGCCCCCACGACGGCCGGAATAATATCAAAATCAATAAAATCATAAGGCATTAACATACGCGCCGTTGCCTTTTTCACCGTAATCACCGCCAAATCATCACCATAATCAGGGTCAGTGAATTTCATCAATGTGGCGGAATCAGGCATCAAAATATCAACCATTGGGTTTTGAGGATCGGTAATACGACGACGAATATTCGCGGTTGATAAATCGGGGTTAATGTCCGACACAATAATGCGCCATATCAACCCACGTCCCTCTGGTCGTAAATACGCGCCCTCTGGCAAAGGCATTGACCACGCCCGTCCACTCTCAAATGGAATTTCATTCATGACCCAACCCAAGGCCGTGCCGCTTCCTGACACTTGTGGTGGGATGGCCATATCGGCCTGATCGGTCACCACAAATAACCGCCCTAACCTTTCAAACACAGTCAACCCAAACGGTTTTGTCGATGACACGGTGATAATTGTTTCCCCTGCTAATGGTGGCCTTGTCTCCACCGTGCTTAATTCAGGTGCAGGTTCATTAACCACTCCCCTTAATTTTGGCTCTTCCGCAACAGGATTTGGATTCGGTGGTGTTTCATCGACTTGTATTGGGCTTTCTGGTTGTCGATTTGGGGTGGGCAGTTGAATATTGGCCATTAAATCCCTGTCAAAGAAAACATCCAAAATCACGCGATTGCCAATACGGAAATGACGCGTATCGGTCACAGCCTCATTAAAAGTTATCAATAAATTTTGCCCATCAACAACAACATTCGAAAGGGTGCGCGCATCCGCCATAATTGCAGCGGCCTTTGCCGATGGTAAGGCATTCGACAATGGAATTGTAATCACATTATCCGCCTTCACCAATGTGCCGTCGCCCGCATTTTCAATGGCAATACGGTCATATAAATCACGTTGAAAAACCGATACATCCGATGCATTCGCCATAAATGGCAAAAAGCATAAAACAGTGAGGGTTAAACGCATGAAAAAAGTCATAGATTATTTATACACCGCAATCGCCATCACAACCATAGGGGATATGATTTATCAACGGGTAATTCGTTGCCCCGTATCGGGTTGAATTGATATGGCAAAGGATTGATTGGATTTAATAAACCCAGTCATTGTTTGGACACTGATTGGACGGTCATATCCATTGTCACGCAGAATATTTCCAAGCGCCTGCATCTGAAACACTGTTTGTTCGCGGTTGCTATCCCCCACCATCACAAGTTGATTGTCCAAACTTTTAAGTAACGGCGTTAATACATTAAAATAATTAACAAAATCTTTATTGAAATCTTGACCTCGTGCGATTTTATTATCAAACATGATAAATAAATATCCATCTTTTCGTATCAAACTTGCGGATGGATACGCCCCGTTATTGATTTCGTTTTCACGCAATAACGCCTCGATATAATCCAGATTTTCAGCCTCGGCATAACTTAATCGACTCAGGTTCACGCCCTCGCTATTTCCCGCCTCATTTCGTGCGCCACTATATTGTGCCGTGGCTTGTTCTTGAATTCCAATTTTTGAATCCCATTTTTCAGGGTCAGGACTTGTCATGGAATAGAGCAAGACAAAAAATGTTAACATCAATGCAATGACATCCGTAAAGGATATCAACCAAATTGGTGGCCCCGATGGCCCGACATCACCCGAACTATCCCTGCGTGTTTGTGCAATAATATCTTGAATATTTTTAATATTATCGGCCATAATTTAAACCACCCTCAAACCGAAATGTTAAAAAAGCAGGGTTTCCCTGCGCTATCGTCAAAATCACGCGATTGGCATCCAATCCTTTTTCAATCATTATATCTTTATAATCTTTGATAATGTCATAGCTCCGCCTTGCGCTTGACGATAACGGGTCACGAACCGAGGTGACCATCATCAAATCAAATTGTCCCTCGCCATCCTTGATGGTGAGAATACGCGCAAAAACGGGAAACAACCTGTCAGCCATTTTTTCAAACTGATCTTTTTTCATACGAATGGCCATTGTTTGGCCGCTGTTTGGCGCGTCCGTTAAATCAATATCCAAACCAGGTAAAAGCGACCGTAACATGGATTGCATATCCTCCATACTGTCGCCTGCGCCATCTTCATTGACTTCACGCTCATCGCTGGATTGGTCTTCGAATTCATTGGCAATAATTTGAGTGTCAAACGCCAAATCAATAGAATCAAAAACGGCATCAACTTTGGGCTCAGAATAATTGGATATGGCGTTTAAAACGATAAAAAACGCCAGCAAGATAATGAACAAAGAAAGACTAAGCAATGTTGAGCCGCCAAAGGTTTCGCCACCTTCATTGCTGTTCAATATTTTGTGCCGTTGCCTTACAGTGATCTTAATCAAACTCCGCTAATAATTTATCAATTTCATCTTGGGATACGCCCTGTCCATCCATTTGTGGACCATTGAGCAGTTTTTCATCTTCTGTTCGTGTGTCTTCCTCTTCAACCACGTGTTTTTTATTAGATTGTCCGAACAGATTTAATAAATTATCGACCGACATTTCAATGGTTCGCAATGTACTCACAACCTTTGAAATACGTTGTCCCGTAATGTCCTGAAACGAACAAGCCTCAAATATTTTTGTAGTTTCGTTATAGATCTCAACCTTGGTTGCATCATCGGTTTTTTCGGCCAACGCCTGTATTGCCTCGCACGAATCCATAATGGTTGCACTGGCTGTTTCGGTTGCACCAATCACCGCGTCCAATTCATCTGTTGCGGTTGGAATATGCTTATCACCAACATCATGACTTCGTGTCGCCATGATTTCCGCATGCATGTCATCAATTGTTTTGGCCAAGGATGCTAATTCATCGTGAATAACCTTAAACGGTTGCGTTTGTTCGGATTTCACCTTGCCCATGACGGATGAAATCACATCCATAACCTGTTCGCGGCTGTAATTACTCATCGTGATTACTCCCCTTATTCTGCTAAAACGCTCTGAATCTTACCCTTTAACGTCTCCGCATTAAAGGGTTTCACAATGTAATTGCTTACACCTGCTTGTTTGGCTTTAATCACGTTTTCTGTTTTGCTTTCGGCTGTAATCATAATAAATGGAACTTTTGGATTATGTTGGCCTGCACGAACTTCTTTTAGGAAATCATAACCACTCATCGGTTCCATATTCCAATCAGATATAACCAAACCATATTTGGCCGACCTAAATTTTTCCAAGGCTTGTGTGCCATCCGCCGCCTCGTCAATATCTTTAAATCCAATTTGATTCAAAAGATTACGAATAATACGCAACATCGTATTATAATCATCGACAATTAACACTTTTATATCTGTATTCATATTCTACTCCACTGATTTATAGTTATGATTATGATACGTGTTCATTAAAGAAACGTAAACAGATGAATATCAGAACACAAAAGTATGATTTTACTCACTAAATTCAGGTAATTGTTTTTGTTCCGCCAATAATGTTGTTAATTCTTGGGCTTTTTGAACATTCATTGATGCCATGATAGGGGCTGTTTTTCGCTCTGACATGCGCGACACCACCTGCAATAAAATATCCATATCCAAATTATCAAATATGGCGGACGCTTCCTTTGGTTTCATTCCTGAATAGATTTTCACAAGGCTTTGTAATCTTGCTTCTTCTTCTTCGGACTGTGTTCCCAATAAATCTTTTATTTCTGTTCTGATGGCGTCCAATTCCGATATTTTTTCTTCAATGCGTTGTTCTGTCACCTGCATCAATGCCTCGCGTTGTTGAATACGACGCTCGCGCGAATCCAATACGCCACGGCGTTCTTTTAACTCTTCTAAAACCGTTCTTTGCGTTTCTGAAAATTGCATATCCAATGTTTCAGGGTCTGCCCAGTCATCCACAGGCAAGGTCGCTGGCTCATCTTCTGGCAACCCTTCAGGAACATCAACAGCAATTTTTTCTTCATCTTTTGGTGCTGTCTCCGCCATCGCGCTGGCACTCATGGCCTGCTCAACCGTCTTAACCTCGGTCACAATATCGCCAATACGCACCACAAACGATAATAACGCCACCAAAATCAATAAAGGAAGAATACGCAATGACGCCATTATGCACCACCACTTTGCTTCGTTTTGTTTCTTTGCAAGGCATCATATAAATCACGCTCGGCGTCACTTAAAACTTCATTATCATCCAATGTAAATCCACCGTCAGATAATCCGCCATTTTCTATTTCTGGATCACGGATTGAGAAAGGCGACTTAATTTTTGTTTTCTCAGCAGGTTTACCCTTAACGGATTTCACAATTTTTTCTAAACGATTATCATATTCCGTTTTTTCCGTCATGTTTTGTAGGTCGCTCAGGTCACCCTCGCCGCCATCCATGATTCTGCGGTTACGAACCGCTAATTCTTCCAACCTGTTGGCCAATGAATCACCCGTTTGAACAACCAAATCCAAATCATCGAACATATCTTTGGCTCTGTTCATTCTGGCCTGTAAATCGCCTGATGACTCATCAACTGCGGTGTGTAATTCGTGCACGGCCTTATCGGCCTTATCAATATGTTTGGATAGGTTCGTAATAATGCCCTCTAATTCATCGCGGCTATCCTTGAATTTTTTTAGATAGAGAGACAAACGCGCAGCATAAATAATGGTCGCAATCAGCAACACAACAATCACACCATCCAAAACCAGTGATAAAGATATATTTTCCATCAGAATCTTATTCTACAGGTCATTTCTTAACAGTTTAAGAACTTTCTGTAATCTTTGGTCGAATATATGTATTAATTTTCATCGCCAGATTATCCTGTTTCTGCCCCATTGTCGCATTAAACATTGGGAAATCACCACATCGCACCTCGACACGGTCATTGGGGCGCGTGTTAAACACAACGGTCGAACCAGGTTCCCAATTTAATATTTCATCCAATGGCAAAACCTTTTCACCCAATATGGCCTGTAGCGCGACATCCGTTCCATATAATTCATTCGTTAAGTGGGTTTCCCAAATCGAGTCACGACCAAATTTTTCCCCCATAAACATCTGAAGCAATAATTCGCGAATAGGTTCCAACGTTGCATACGGAATTAAAATTTCAACGCGCCCACCACGGTCACCCATATCCACACGTAAACGCGCCAACACACAAGCATTCGACCCCTGTGTAATGGCCGCAAATCGTGGGTTTGTTTCCATGCGATCTGACACAAAACTAACCGGTGATAACGGGTCAAATGCCGCGGATAAATCCGCCAACACAACCGTCGACATCCGCTCAATCAATCGTGTTTCAATCGTTGTATAGGGACGCCCCTCAACGCGTATAGCGGGCGTTCCCTTACGACCACCCAATAACACATCAACAACAGAATAAATAAGCGCGGAATCAATCACCATCAGGCCATTATTATCCCACTCCTCGGCCTTAAACATTGATAACATCGCCGGTAATGGAATTGAATTCATATAATCGCCAAAACGGACGGTGGACACTTGGTCGAGCGAAACCTCAACATTATCAGACGTTAAATTCCGCAAGGATGTGGACATTAATCTGACCAATCGGTCAAAAACAATATCCAACATCGGCAATCGTTCGTAATTCACCAATGCCGAATTAATAAGGGCCATCACACCTGAAGATTGCGACCCATCATCGCCATCATCAAAGCCAAGAAGTGAGTCAATTTCGTCTTGGTTCAGGATACGCGCATCAGACCCGCCACCCATGTCCATATCATCGTCATCATCGGGATTTGCACCTATGATTTCGTCGTCACCCTCAGAGGCACCATCGCCGTCTTCCCCGGCCATGTTCTCCCATTCCGCCATCATGGCGGCTTCTTCGGCGCTCATCTGTTCTGTTTCATCAGCCATTATTTATTAGTCCAATAAAGTTGGTTTTTGTTGTCTATGCAACAAGTGTACCATATTTTTTATGGTATGCTACACGGGGAATGAGAACAGTTGATGGATTTGTTTTTTAGCCCACGCCCCTGCCTTGAGGGGAAAAGGGTTTCAATCGTCGCGGTGAACGCGCTCTTTCCGCTCGTGACGCTCCTGTGCCTCTAACGTCATTGTCGCAACGGGTCGTGCATCAAGGCGTGCAATTGATATGGGCTCGCCTGTTTCTTCGCAATATCCGTATTCACCCTCTTCAATACGGCTCAACGCCTGATTGATTTTTTTCACCAATTTACGCTCACGATCACGTGTACGCAATTCCAATGCATGGTCTGTTTCCGCCGATGCGCGGTCGGTCGCGTCTGGCTTTTGCAATTGCTCACCTTGTAGCGAATTTTTGATTGTGTCCGATGACTCACGCAATAATTCCGCACGCCAATCCAATAATTTCTTTTTGAAATATTCCAACATCACAGGGTTCATAAAATCGCCCTTGTCTTTTGTTGGATCATAATCAGGTGGTAGAATTGTAGAAGCCATTTATAATGTCCCTTATTAATAATTTGCGTGATGAAATAATACATGATTGCCTGACTGTCAAGCAATTCAAGGATTCAGTTTATACAGATATATTTAATAAAGGTTAAATAACACGCGTTAAGTGATTTTTTCCAAGACCAACTTTTTTAAGTAGCTTTGGCGTATCAACAACAATACGCGCCTGTGTATCAAAGTATGAAATCTTAGAAACATCCATATGATTTTGTTCTACAGCATCCCTTAATTTAATACCAGCATCACCCTTAACAAACACGCGATAGCCACTATATGGAATAGAGGGAAGGTGCTTTACTTCAGCGGCCGGCATAGAAATTTTTTTAGAATTTTTTTCTGCCCCACTCAATACAGCAAAGGCGTTTATGGCCTCAAACAGGTCAGCATTATTAAAGAATATTCTTGCAAGATTTGGCACTGCATGCCCCTCAACATGAATTTCTGTATTATCACGGATAACTTTATCATCTCTAATTGTTGCAAAACCTTGTGAAATTGTTCTCAAAGGATTTCCTTTGGAATGTTCAAAATCAAAAGGATAATTAATCCCCTTAATTACATCAGGAATTTTATCTAAAACTTCATCACGGGGAACACCGTCAATGTGTTTACCGTCAGGAAGCCTAAACCCAAGACGAACATACATAGACCCTCTTTCAGCATCCGAACGCACATCCCGAACAACAGCATCAAAAAAGCTTGATATTTTCATTTGGCCTTCTTGCATGACCTGAACGCATTGCTCAACGTTATCATGTGTTTCTGGCGATAAACCCCATAACTTTAAATGCAATGTTGTCATTAAATTGCCTTTCTATAAATATTTCACAGAAATTTATGTCATTAATTTGTATTTGTCAAATTTAATTAGAAGGCAGACTTCGCAACTTCCAACTTCGCTAACTCAACATGGGCGCGGAGGTCAATTTCATCCAATATCGCGGTAAGATCTGGGTCAGTGATGTTTTCACGGTGGCTGGCCACGACATCCGCAATCGACACCATATGCCCGATTGTCACATTGCCCGACACCATCGCGACCTTTAAATCATTTAATTTCTCTAAAATCCCTTTTGCCCGCGCTTTGGCTTGTCGTTTGGCCTTGCCCTGTGTTGAATCATCAACCGATTGCGCCGCCAATAATATATCAACGGATGCAATGCCCGCGCTCATGGATGAGGCCCCTGCCCCTGTCGCTTTGCCTGCGCCGCCACCCATCATGGATTTAAACGCGCCATCGCCCGACGATGTTTTCTTCGCGTCTTTCTTTTTATTGATATCCGATGATGATTTAGGGCCTACGATCTTCATACTTACAAGAATAGCATGAATTTTTATGGTGTCTTATGTTTTTTTAAACTACAGAGGTGAAGGAGCTCTTCTTTTTTTAGATAACGCTTGTGAATCTTGTTGTAAACCAATTTTGAAGCCGACCAAATCTTCACGGGTCATAGTCATTTTTTTATGGCCTGACTCAATCATTATGTCAAAAATCTTTGGTGCTAACTCCTCAATAGACTCGTTATCAATTGTTCTTGCCATATGCGCTCTATGTTGCGCCACCTTTTCTTTATTTTCTAAATCTTCAGGTTTATCCCTATTCCATTCAGATTTATTAAAAAGGATTTGATCTCTTATCTTTTCTTCAATTTCAGGGCTAAACGTTTGGTCAAATAGTTTTTCAAGCTCGCCCTTTAATGTCTTGTTAAAATAAAGGTTTGTGATGGCATACATTCGATCAAGTTCTAATCTGAATTCATCGTAAGAAATTTCTTCTAGGGGTTTTCCAACTTTACGATTTTCTTTTTCTTTTTTACGCATCTCAATACCGTCGTCTAAGTCTCTCTTAAAACCCTCAAAGGGTTCTTCGGCTAATGAACCTATTTGAAAAATAATTTCCTGTGTACCAAATGTTATGGCGCGCCCTTCATTCTTATCAAGATCGAGCCTGAATGATGTTCCATCCATAGAATGATTAGTGCTTTTCCAGGTTTTCGTATCTTCACCATAGCTTTGAAATGTAAATTTTAACATGTCTGGATAACCCTTTTTTATTCATATTAACGATATTCTTCGATATATCAAGATAAAATTACTCCTCTTCCTCCTGCACCTCTGTAGTTTAAATCCCTTTTGGCACGATTTTCGCAATCTCAACCATAGAAATATTTATGGAGACATGAAAATGCTTACAAACAAACGCCTGATAATGATTTCACTATTCACATGGTTCACCATGATGGTGAGTATTTTTACCGCAAGCGCGGCCACGACACGCATCAAGGATATCGCCGATATCGAGGGTGTTCGTGATAACATGTTAATCGGGTATGGTTTGGTTGTTGGATTAAATGGGACAGGTGATTCTCTTGGAAATTCACCTTTTACTGAACAATCCTTAACCGCCATGTTGGAACGGTTGGGCGTTAATATTCGTGGTCAGAATTTAAACACTGGTAACATCGCCGCGGTGATGGTGACCGCCACATTGCCCCCCTTTAAAAATCAAGGGTCACGCGTTGATGTGTCCCTGTCCACCATGGGTGATTCATCGTCATTGCAGGGCGGGACATTATTGGTAACACCATTAATGGGCGCGGATGGAAATGTCTATGCCGTTGCCCAAGGTGGTGTCATCACATCATCCATTTCCGCCGAGGGGCAGGCAGGGTCAGTCACACAAAACATCCCCACGGCCGCCCGTATTCCCAATGGTGCGATTGTTGAAAAGGAAATCGAATTTGATTTATCACAATTAAATAATATCCGCCTGTCATTGCGTAACCCAGATTTCACAACGGCGCGTCGTATGGCACAACGCATCAACGCACGATTTGGCGCAGGCACAGCCGTTGCCGAAAATCCCGCAAGCATCAAAGTATCCAAAACAGGTGAATACACAAAACAATCAATTGTTGAGTTGATCACTGATTTAGAGCAATTGGAAATTCTACCTGATCAGGCGGCACGTATTGTGATTGATGAACGCTCTGGTGTTATCGTTATCGGTAAGGATGTGAAAATATCAACCGTTGCCGTTGCCCAGGGGGATTTAACCGTCCGCATTAGCGAAGAACCACAAGTGTCACAGCCAAACGCATTTTCCGAAAATGGTGAAACAACGGTTGTTCCACGGACAAATATCGCGATTAACGAAAGCGGCGAAGGCGAAATGGCGATATTAGAGGGCGGCATTACATTACAAGATTTGGTGACATCCCTCAATTCATTGGGTATCGCCCCTCGTGATGTTATTACCATCCTTCAGGCCGTTAAGGCGGCGGGCGCCCTTCAGGCAGAAATCGAGGTCATGTAATTATGGACATCACACAAACCGCAATGGCACAAAGCACACATAGCTTGGCATCCGCCAAAACATCAAGCGCGATTGGCAATATTAAAAACGCATCACTCAGCGAACAAAAGGCAGAGGCCGCGGCCAAGGAATTTGAGGCCGTTTATATTTCACAAATGTTAACCCATATGTTTTCAGGCATTGAAACCGATGGCATGTTTGGTGGTGGAAATGCCGAAAATATCTATCAGTCAATGATGATTGATGAGTATGGGAAATTATTATCCCGAAACGGTGGAATTGGGTTATCGGGCGCGGTGAAATCCGAAATTATTGCCCTGCAATCAAAACATAACGTCACATTAGGAGAGTTACAAAATGACCAATGATAAAACACAAATCGATAAACCTGTGACCGAAGGTGCCGACGTTGCGCTTAAAATTTCAAAGCTTTTGAAAAAATTAATTGAATGCTTAACACAGGAAACATTGGCCCTGCAAAGCCATAATCGCACAGTTGCCGAACGCATGAGCCAAGAAAAATCAGTTTTGATGCATAATTATAAAACCATTCAAAAGGAATTATCGGCCAACCCCGACCTATTTCAAAATTTGGATAAGGATGTGAAGGCTCACCTCAAGGGAATAACAACAGAATTTGAAATTGTTTTAAACGATAATATCATGGCAATCCAATCAGGTAAAAACGCGGTAACGCGTTTGATTGGGCGTATTTTGGATAAGGCACGCGAGGCCGCGACATTAAACCCCAAATCATATAACGCCAATGGCAGAATTATCGAAAACAATACCAAGTCAACAATGACACCAACAAAATTAAACGAAACATATTAATAATCCGGGAAGAACATTATTATGAGTACAGCAACATCAATAGCGCAGTTTATGGCGATTTTAAGCGGTGGAACCAATCCATCCTTATTCCGTCAAAACCAAGCCGCCCCATCAAATGACAAGGCCACAAGCAGTGTTAATTTTGAGGCATTGGTGAATACGAATACGCAAGGCACGCAATCACCAACCGTTAAACCAATCATTGATGCCAATCGCGCCATTGTAATTGATGGTATTTTGCCAAATAATATTGAGGGTGAGGATATTGTTACAGGTGATATCAAGCTAGAAACAATTGACACCATTATTCGCGATGGTGAATTTATTGGCCGTCCTGATATTTTGTCGACTGACATCAATCAATCATCGCCAATTTGGAAATTTATCCAACAACAGGCCAGCCTGGATTCAAACAATCAATTGGTTTTAAATCTTTCTGAAAAAGGATTACCAGACAATGTCATTCAAGAGTTAAAATCCGTATTTGGTGAAAACGACCTTGTCACCATTATCCGTGACCCGAAATTAAACGCGCAATTGGATAACGCATTGGAACAAGCGATTGAAACGAATATTTTGGATGTCTCTGATTTATCTGCCGATTCATCCGTGGTGGTTAAATTGGTTGGTGCAATCTTGCACCAAAATAAAGGCGGGATTGCTAATACACTCACATTTTCAGTGAACAGCGAAAAAACCACTGATGAGGGTTTGGATATTTTAATCAATGATACAATTCAAACAACAGACTTACCCATCGTTGCCCCACAAATTCCTGTTCAATTTGTTGCCCCTGAACGCCCAATAACACCCGTTGAAATTGCATTAAAACAATCAATCGATATACCCGTTATGCAGAGCGCGGCAAACCCTGTTTCAAATTCGGTTAACCCATTTACGGCGTTAAAATCCGATATGGTTAAGGGTACTGATAAACCATTGGAAAGCGCCCTTCCCCAAACATCCGGCACGGATACCAGACCATTACAGGCCATAAGTGACCGCGTTGTTGCGATGGGAAATAACAATCCGCAAAATGCAGGGAACTTTAACCCGACACTCAATTTCACCGATGCCACGATTTCCGCCGATGGTGAATCATTAATGATTGATGGCGACTATGCCATTCCGTTTGAAGCCGCGTTAAAAACCGCGTCACAGGCCGCGAACCCGTTATTAACAACTCAAAGTGCATCGCAAAATCACCCTGCGACACACAGCGTTGCATTATCCTTAACAAAAATGGCGGCCAAATCAATTGATGGTGAAACTAATCAGAGCTATCGCTTGCGCCTCGATCCCCCTGAATTAGGGCGCCTTGATATTGAAATGGATATCATTGAAAACACGAATAAAATGAAGATTGTGATTAATGTTGAAAAACCAGAAACACTTGGCCTTCTTCAACGTGATATGCATGCCCTGTTAAAGTCAATGCAAGACGCAGGATTTGAGAATATTTCACAGCAGGATTTGACGTTCAACCTGTCCGACAGTCACGATAATATGGCGGGTAATTCAGGCGATAAAAACCACGGTGGCAATCACTCTGCCATGGGCTTAGATGGTTCGATTAATGGTGAAATGGATATCATTGAATCGGAAATGAGTATTATTATTGATCCGATCACAGGTCAAAAGAGCGTGAACATGCTTGTCTAGCCATAATGACCATGGCATATTGATGTCATGGCGTTAATTATAGACCTTAAACCAGATGAAAAAGTGATTATTGGTAACAGTGTGATTACCAATGATAAACAACGCACACGCTTGCGTATTGACGGTGACGCACCAATCTTGAGGGAGAAAGACACTCTAACGCCTGAACAGGCGACAACACCATCAAAAAAATTATATTTCACAATTCAATCCATGTATTTGGATAAGACTGACCATGCCTATAACCATCTCGGTAATTATTTTGATAATTTGGGTGCGATATCAACTCTTGCACCGCATATCGGTGATTTTTTGAATGATATTTCAGCTCAGGTCTTGCAGGGACATTATTATAAAAGCATGAAATTGGTTCAGGATTTGATGAACGCCCAAGAAACGGGTGAAGAGCCACAGGCCATCGGCAACCGTATTGATGATAACATTCATGCCAATATGGAGGCGCAATTGCTCAATCAATCCGCCGATCAATTACAAGAGTTATACGATAATTGGGATGACATACCAGAGAACGAGCGTGGCAATACCATTTCCTATAACAAAAAATTATGGGGTGCGTTTTTTGATGGGGTTGGTGATAAATCGCCCAAGGCGCAGGATGGATTTAATATTCTAACGAATATCATTAATCTTTATAATTATATTTATAAACGTTCCGACGACATCATCGCCAATGGTGACAAAGAAAAGTTAAAATCATTGATTGCACTTAATCGGGAATGTGCAAAATCAATATTAAGATATTAAAATAAAAAACACCTATAGGGGATAAAAATCCCCTAAAGTTATCCTTTATCAAAATCCATGCCTAATTCTTAGGCAAATCTTCCGTTATCACGAATAGCTTGCAAATCTGCTTGCAACTCGCGGATCGCAGCGCGTTCATAAGCCTGCAATTGTGCCTCTGTTGGAATTTGTGTTTTCACGTCACCATTTAACGGGTTACGGAATTCCAACACAGCAATATTTGCAGTATTATCAACACGGACGTTACGAGATGTGTAGAAGCCATCATTTGGCGCCGCTACTTCTTGTAACTTATCCGGATTTGTCGCAAATGACCGTGACGATGATGCCTGTTCGGCGATCTTCGCTACAGCTGGTGCAACGGAAAGTGTTGACTTAATTGCTTCAATCATTTTTCTTACCCTATAGGTGCACAATTACACCTACCCTACTATTACTATATCAAGGATAACCGTAAATGTCAAGTTTTATAGCCATACCAATAAAACGCCATTATTTCTGTTTTTAGGCTTATTTCACCTTGTTTTCATTGATTCATGGAAATAAGTAACGTATTCTGATATTATAAACTATGAATTCCAAAGTCATTAAATTGATCAATATAGTGAAAAATTAAGAATCAGTGGGGAAACAGGTCAATTGAGCACACTTGCAGAAACAGCTAAAAACCTTGGTCCCGCACGGATTGCCGTATTGGGCGCGACGTTTCTTAGCTTGATTGTATTTTTTATCTTTGTCTCCGCTAAGGTTTCGCAACCCAGCATGTCCATTTTATATCGCGATTTGGCAACAACCGATTCGTCACAGGTATCAGCAAAATTAGAGGAAATCGGCATTGGCTACACCGTATCCGCCGATGGCGCTCAGGTTTTTGTCCCTAAAAACGAGGTAGGTCGCGCCAGAATGCTATTGGCAGAATCTGGTTTGCCGAATGGTGGGTCATTGGGTTATGAAATTTTTGACCAACAATCTGGTTTTGGTACAACCAGTTTTGTTCAAAATATTAATCAGGTTCGCGCCCTTCAAGGTGAATTATCCAAAACAATATCTTCGCTTGAACCCGTGCAGTTTGCCAAGGTTCACATTGTTTTGCCGCAACGTGAATTATTTTCTCGTGAAAGCTTGGAAGCAAGTTCTAGTGTGACCCTGAAACTCAGAGACAACGCGCGTTTATCGCAACAACAGATATTTGGCATTCAAAATCTTGTTGCCAATGCCGTGCCAAATTTAAACGCCGAAAATGTTACAATTCTTGACACAAACGCCAATATGTTGGCGGGCGGTAG
>CAYGLI010000037.1:0-15622 GCA_964350795.1 uncultured Micavibrio sp. | reverse complement strand
GCAATACGGTCACGATGTTTAGGGTCCATATTCGCCTGAATTTTAAAGATAAAGGCAGACACTTTGGTTTCGTCGGGTAAAATATCGCGTCCATCCGTTTTTTGCGGGCGTGGGCTAGGGGCAAGCTTCTTTACGCCATCTAATAATTCCTTCACTCCAAAATTATTAATCGCAGACCCGAAAAACACAGGCGTCATTGACCCATCACGATACAAATCCATATCAAAATCAGGGCAAACGCCCTTGGCCATTTCAACGCCTTCGATAAATTCCTGATATCGCCCCTCGTCAACCAATCCCTTGATTTGCGGATCTTGATAGCCTTGCACCGAAATTGTTGCGTCCGTTGCCTTTTTCTCAACCAACGTCACGGTATCATCGAATATGTTATAAACACCCTTGAAATCACGCCCCTGACCAATGGGCCAGTTGGCTGGTGTAACGTCCAGCGCTAATTTCTCTTCAATCTCATCCAAAACTTCCAACGGGTCGCGCCCGTCCCTGTCCATTTTATTGATGAATGTAATGATTGGAATATTTCTTAGGCGACAGACCTCAAACAGTTTACGTGTCTGTGTTTCAATACCCTTTGCGGCATCAAGCACCATAATCGCGCTGTCCACCGCGGTCAGCGTACGATATGTATCCTCAGAAAAATCCTCGTGTCCTGGTGTATCAAGCAAATTAAATGTATGACCATCATAATCAAATGTCATGACCGATGAAGCTACGGAAATTCCGCGTTCCTGTTCAACCTTCATCCAATCGGATGTTGCACGGCGACGGTCACCCTTGGCCTTCACCTCACCCGCAAGCGAAATCGCACCACCAAACAACAAAAGCTTTTCCGTCAGCGTCGTTTTACCTGCATCAGGGTGAGAGATAATCGCAAACGTGCGGCGCTTTGATATGATATCGGTTAACATGGCTGTGTTTCTAATGTATTTGCCCAGATTGAGCAACAACCCATCGCTCAACGGTAATTTGAGTATCCTCGATTGAATCATGAGGGTGATGATACGCATAAATTTTAATGGCAGCGTCAATTGCCCGTTGATGACCATGATGTTTTAAAGATTGATACGCATTATAAACAGCTGGCTTACAAACACATTTTTGTGCGTCATTGGCGTAATCTTTTTCAATTATTCGAAAATCACACATGGTTATTTTTTAATCTTACGACCATAAAGCTCAAGCGTATGATCAATTAATTCATAGCCTAATTCTTTACAAATTTTTTCTTTTAAAATTTCTAAGTCTTCATTTTGGAATTCAATGACATCACCTGTTTCCAAATCAATTAAATGATGATGGTGATCTTCGTTCACCTCAAACCGCGCAAAACCTTCTTTGAATTCATGTTTAATCACCAAATCCATTTCATCCAATAATGACAATGTCCGATAAACCGTTGCCATGGACACGGATGTATCAATTTCCTTGGCGCGTGCATAGACATCCTCAACCGATGGATGATCACTTGAATCTTCTAAAACATGTAAAATTGTTTTGCGCTGGCCTGTCATTTTCAAACCGGCCTTGGCGCATTGTTGCTCTAATGAATATATATCTGTCATAGCTATTGAATAACACGTGAGGCAGGGAAAGTGCAAGTGACGGTTGTTCCCTTATCTGTTTCTGATTGAATGGATAATGACCCGCCGTGCATGTCCATCATGGCCTTGGCAATGGGCAAACCAAGCCCTGTCCCCTGCCCTTTGTTCACACGTGGATCGGACACTTGTCCAAATGGTTCAATCACCTCATCAATTTGATCTTGAGGAATACCAATTCCATTATCAATCATATCAATCATCAATTGATGATCGTATCGAATTGCGATTGTGACCTCGCCAGATGGTTTTGAAAATTTCACCGCGTTTGATAATAAATTTAAAAACACCTGACGGATTAATCGTTCATCACCACGCAGTTTTGGCAAGTCATCAGCCACATTTAATTCGATTGAAATATTATTTTCCTCTGCCTTTGTTGTCATTAAACGGCGAACACTATCCAGTAAACCAGCAAGATTGATTGATTCTTCATCCAATGGCATCTTCCCAGCTTCAATTTTTGACATGTCCAAAACATCGTTAATAATATGAAGCAAATGTTGCGCCGAAAATTTAATATCACCCAGATATTCAACATAGTTTTCGTTTTCAATCACACCCAATGTGCCGTTCATCATCATTTCCGAAAATCCAATAATGGCATTGAGTGGTGTGCGTAATTCATGCGACATATTTGCCAAAAAGGCAGATTTCGCCATATTGGCCTCGTCCGCCTCGTCCTTGGCCTTACGCAAATCACGTTCAATTTGTTTTAATTCAGTCACATCAACAATCGTGGTAATACGAAATGATCGGCCATTCGATAATTCCATAATGACTGACGTCACCATGACATTCATACCAGATCCATCTTTTTTCAAGATTAAAATTTCACCAAAATTTTTCTTTTCCTCGTCTAATGCTAATTTATGCCTTTGCCATGCTAACTCATGCTGATCACTTGGAATAATTTTTGTTAATTCCTCACCCATTAAATCAATAGGTTCCCATCCTGTTTGCCTTATAAATGCGTCGTTGATGCGAACAAAACGGCCATGATGGTCGGTCACGGTAATGCCAACATCACTGACATCAAACACGGTTGTAAACATTGATATCGCATCGTCGCGTTCGCGCTCTATAGCTTTTTGTTCAGTTGCGGGCGGGCGTGATTGCATATCAACCCATAACATTTCATCATCATCACCGATAACGGGCGATAACATAAATGATTGTAATTGACGGTGCGTTTTATTTTTGGGCACAACCTGAATTGAAATTGGCACGCGCGTGTCGTAACAAACGCTTAATGCTTGAATAATATGGGTAGAGTTCGTCGTATCTAAAAAATCGCGTAAATACATACCGTCAATGGTGGTGCAGTCACCCGCCTCGGACGGACAAAAATAATGAACCGCCGCCTTATTTGCCTTTTCAACGAAAAAATGATCCTTTTGCGCACGCGATATTATCAACCGTGGCAAGGGTGAATCCTCGAATATTTTCTGATAGTTAACGGGCGATTTCCTCATATGCTTATAAAGACAAAAAAACTGTTTAAAAGCAAGCTATTCCGTGCCGAAATATCTGTCCCCTGCATCGCCAAGTCCAGGAACGATATACGCGTCCTCATTCAAACGACTATCGATTGCCGCCGTATAAATTGGAATATTTGGATAATGAACACGCAAGGCCTCTATCCCCTCAGGTGCACATAGCAATGTGATGATGATAATATCGGATACCTTTGCGCCACTTTCGGCCAAAATATCCAATGTTGCAATCATCGACCCACCCGTTGCCAACATGGGGTCAACGACAAAAATTGGGCGTTTTAAATCCTCAGGTAATCGGTTTAGATATTCAACAGGTTCATGTGTTTCATGGTCGCGGAATAACCCAATATGTCCCGTATCTGCCGTTGGGATTATACGCTCTAAACTCTCTGATAACGCCAACCCAGCCCGTAAAATTGGAACGATTAAGGGGTGAACCTCTTTTAAAAGTGTCCCCTGCGTCTCCGTGATCGGCGTTTCGATTGTTTTATTATATGTCGGCAAATGCGCCGTGGCGTCAATCGCCAGATGCAACGCGATATCATTGAGGCACGCACGGAATGTCTTGGAACGCGTCGCCTTATTCCGCAATTTTGTCAGGCGGTCTTGGACGATTGGATGAGTGTTAATGTGAATGTTTTTCATGAGAGATATAATAACCATGAAGTCAAGAAAACACGAAGTGATTTTAGAAATTAAACTTAATAGACTTAATAGAGACTTAAATTTTCAACCTATAACATACTGTTTTTATTTGATATTATCGATTTTAAGTCTATTAAGTCGCGTTTTTTTGTTTTCTTAAATTATACTCGGTTTTATTGTGTTACATAGAACTATTATATGATTTTATTCCTATTTTGTCAATCAATTATAACGGGCGCATGCGAGGCAATCCATACAATATCAATACCAAGCACCGTGTTTCAATTTGTTCACCAAAGAGAATTTCTTTCTTCTCTGTGTTACCCCCGTGAACACTGTGCCCTCCGTGGTAAAAACCCTTCGCGTCTTTGCGTCTTCCTGTGAAAAATTTTGAAACGCAAAGTCACGCAAAGTTTTTTACCTTTGAGCAACACCTTAAAAAAACAGGTAAACTATATGTGGTATTTCAAAATCTGATAACAACTGTGTCAAACACAGACAAAATTAACATAAAATATATTGACTTTTGCTGTAATACTATTGTTAAATACAAAAAAACAATAACAAAGATAAAGAATGTCAGAAACAAATAATACAGATCAAAAACAATACTATGTGAGTGTTTTATCGCTAACTCGAATTGTTGATAAAATATTTGTTAATTTCGAGCTATCAGATTCTTTTATAACGCTGGCAAAAGAAATGAAAAAAGAATCAGATATTGATTTGTTCGTAACTATGGATTTTTTTTCTAGGTTAGCTAAGAAAAGTATCAATGCATTGACAGCTGAACATAATAAAGATAAAAAAACCATGTTTACAATAATGAAAGTTGATGATTTATTAAAAAATTCCTCAAATCCAGGAATGTTTCCATATCTTAGTGATTACCCCCTACATATTCACATTACCTCTAAAACTCCTAAAACAGACTATGATGGCTTTAACGCTGAACTTCGAGATATAGTATATAATATACTTCCCGCTAGGATTGAAAAAGCCATTATTGAGGAAACTAATAGAAAAAAAATAGAAATTGATTCTAGAGGTGTGACCAGAAATAGGCGCGAGCATAAACGTCGAGCACCTATCAATCCTAAGCCATAACTAAAATTTTTAAACAGTGATTATTGGATTAATCACGACGGAATCCATTCCTTTTCCAGCGCATCCAACTTGCCATCTTTAACCGCTTGACGCACTTCGCGCATTAATCTGGTCACGGTGGCGATGTTGTGGACGGACAGGATATGCATTGCCAATGGTTCACGCGATTTAATCAAGTGATGCAAATACCCACGGGAAAATGTTTGTGAATAATAATGGTCTTGGGAGACATCCAACGGTTTTGCGATAAAAAATAATTTGACTTGTATGACCGCAATATGTTTTTATACGTGAAATTAAATTGAATTTGGAGGAATGAAGAAATGGCACCCGTTGAAGACATATTCGAAACAGAATACCCAACAAGGGTTGAAGAGGTAAACAAGAGAGGGAACAAAGTTGAAATTAGATTCAAATTATCCTCCTATTTTTCAGATATCGCTAAATTATCAGATGAATATGATCCAGAATTTTCTAATAAAATTGTGGCAAAAGCAGCAAAGGATGTTAGGGCATCTGGGCATCGTTTTGATGCTGATAAAAAAACACTAACAATAATTGTAGATGAAAAAGTAACTGCCGCGCATTTTGCAAAATCTGTGACGCCAGAAATATTAGCAGTAAGAGTTGACCAGAGTATTGAGGCCAACACTAAGTTACAAAAAGCTTATCTTGACTCAAAAGAAGATGCAAAGCGTGCACAAATAAAAACAGAAAAAGCCTTTGCTAAAGCTTTTCCTGATGCTCAACAACGTGACCCTCAAGCCAGATATTCAGGCCTTGGACGTGGTGGACCTCACGTCGTTTAATTACAACGGAATCCATTCCTTTTCCAGCGCATCCAACTTGCCATCTTTAACCGCCTGACGGACTTCGCGCATTAATCTGGTCATGGTAGCGATGTTGTGGACGGACAGGATATGCATTGCCAATGGTTCACGCGATTTAATTAAATGATGCAAATAACCACGTGAAAATGTTTGTGAATAATAATGGTCTTGGGTGACATCCAACGGTGTTGGGTCGTCACGGAATTGACCGTTGCGTAGGTTCATGCGTTCGTTATGCGCGCCCTTCATCAATGCCCATCCGTGGCGCGCAATGCGGGTTGGGGTGACGCAATCGAATGTATCAATACCCATGCGCACGCCCTTAAAGACATCGCGGAATGACCCAATGCCCAATAAATGCACGGGGCGACCTTCGGGGATGTTTGGCATACACCAACTGACAACCTCGTCATAAATTTGGTCAACGGTCACGCCCAACGACCCACCGATGGCGGTTCCGAAAAAGTCATTGGATGACACATAACCACATGATTCCTTGCGTAAATCCTCATATGTTCCGCCCTGAACAATCCCGTATAGCGCCTGTGACCCATCCGCGCCCTTTTTAAATTCGGTAAGCGAGCGATCTTCCCAACGATGCGACATTTCCATGGATTTCGCCATGTAATCACGGTCAAGGTGATATGGCGGGCATTCATCCAAACAATAAATCAAATCCGCCCCAATTTGGCGTTGCGTATGAATTGAGCTTTCGGGGGTTAGCGTGAATTTTGATCCGTCGATATAGGATTTAAAAACCGCGCCTTCCTCGGTAATTTCCTTTAGCAATCTGTTTTTAGGATTGTTTTTATTACGCCCCTTAATTTCATCGGCGACAGTCCCTTCGCCAAAGGCAAAGATTTGGAATCCACCGCTGTCGGTCATCATCGGGCCTGTCCATCCCGTCATTCCGTGTGCGCCGCCTAATTTTTCAACAATGTCACCACCCGGTTGCACCATCAAATGGAATGTATTGACCAAATGGATATCCGCGCCCGCCTCGGCCGCTTGTTTCGACGTCATGCATCGTAATGCGCCCTTTGTTCCACAAAAAACATAGTTGGGTGTTTCGATTGTACCATGCGGTGTTTTTAATTTACCGATACGCGCACGCGAATTTGGGTCTTTGAATTCAATATCAAATGCGTGATTGGGGTATAAATTGCTCATTATTTCATGTCCTTGCAAAATAAAACCCCGACGAACGGGGCTTTTTAATTAATCTATTGGTTTAAGATTTTAATTTAAGCCGCTTCTTTCTTTGCTGAAACAAGCTTACGAATTGCACGTAACTCTGCGTTTGGTAATTTTGATGGTGCCGTATCCAACAACCAAGCGTCAAATCCACCTTTATGCTCTATTGTGCGAAGACCAGCGGCTGTCACCTTGATTTTATAAAATTGATTCAGAGACTCGCTGAAAACGCGTGTATCTGTAATGTTCACTTGAAACTTACGACGCGTTTTATTATTCGCGTGGGACACATTGTTCCCTGACATAACTGATTTATCTGTAACTACACAACGACGTGACATGGTATTCATCCTTATTTATTCATTAATTATGGCGGACAATAGACCATATAACGCCACTAAGTCAAGCATGTTTGTCAATTTTATGCCGTATGATTAAACCCAGGGACAATTTGGTCAATGAGGGCGATAATTCCGCTAATATCATTGCCTTCGGCCATTTTTTCTAAATCTTTAATCGACGATTTAATTTTAGATAATTTTAACGGTGCGGGGTTGGCCGCAAATGTTGATGGAATATTTGTTTTTAATTGTTTTTCACCGTCATCAAATAATTCCTCAAACAATTTCTCACCGGGGCGAAGGCCAATGACTTTTAATTGAATATCAACATCAGGTTCCAAATCCGCAAGGCGGATCATTTGACGTGCGACATCCATAATTTTTAACGGATCACCCATATCCAAAACAAAAATATACCCGCGCTCGCCTTTATTTTGAGTAATCGCCGCAGATGATGCTTGTAATACCAAGCCCACGGCCTCCTTTATCGTCATAAAATATCGTTTGATATCAGGGTGCGTGATTGTAATTGGCCCGCCCATTTCCAATTGTTTTTTAAATAATGGAACAACGGATCCGCTGCTGCCCAACACATTCCCAAATCGAACGGTGATGAACCGCGTGCCTTTATCTTCCAAATCCAAGGCTTGTGCGTAATATTCGCCAATACGTTTAGATGCGCCCATGATGTTGGTGGGGTTGACGGCCTTATCCGTTGAGATTTGAACAAAGGCTTGCGCCTTCACACTTAACGCCGCCTCGGCAACATTCCTCGTTCCAATTACATTGGTTAAAATACCTTCGGTTGGATTTAACTCCACCAACGGAACATGCTTTAAGGCGGCGGCGTGAAAAACAATATCGGGTTTGTGCGTTTTAAAAATATTTTTGATTTTATCTTTGTCACGAATATCGGCCAAAACGGTATTGATCGACAGTGATTCATTCTTATTTCGAATATCCCAGTCAATGGCGTATAAATTATATTCGCAATTATCAATCAGGGTTATTTCATCAGGCGCAAATGATACAATTTGTTTCGAGAGTTCGGCACCGATACTGCCCCCTGCCCCTGTAATCAAAACCTTTTTGCCTTTGATTAATTGAGAAATTGTTTTTGTGTCGATCGCCGCCTGTGGTCGTCCGATTAAATCCTCAATCGCGATGGGTTTTAATTGCGGAACGACGGATGCGTTGTCTTTAAATTCAGTCAGACTAGGCAAGCGTGCGAAAGATAACCCCAAGCGTTCGGATTCAGTCATTAGAAACTCAATCGGAACATTTTTTGTTTCCTCGGTTGTTGTAAAAATAACGCGTTGAGGGATTTTTTCTTTTTTCTTTAGCTTTTTAAAAACCTTGTCCAATTCATCTGGTTTTCCCAAAACAGGCACGGAATGAATGGTTCGTTTTTGGCGATTATCGCTGGGGTCCAACAACCCGACAATGCTATATGGGCTGTTGGGGTTGTTCATGATGGATCGAATAAATATTTCGGCATCATCCCCTGCGCCAAGCAACAAAACACGCACGGTGCCTTTTGATTTCGGTTTTGCGATTCCACCAAAATGAAAAATACGATAGGCAATGCGTAATCCAGACAACCCCGCCAACATCACTAAACCCGTTATAATTGGTTGACTAAAAAAAACATGATACAGACCCACATGGTCATAAATTATTTCGCGTACACCAAAATAAATAACAATTGATATCACCGACACAATGGCAAGATAAAATAGGTCATTTAAGGAAATATACCCCCATATCGCACGATATACGCGCATCACCATAAATAAAAAAACCGTTACACCACTAAAAATAATCATTTCCAAAATTAATGGTGTAAAATCAACGTTAATTGTGTGATTTTGCAAGATGGTCGCAATACCAAATGCCATAAAAACAACAATAAAATCCAAAGCCATCTTGATTAGACGGCTTTGAAGTGGTGTTAATTTTGGTTTTAGGGCTTTGATTTTATCGCGCATGTCATTATATAAGACTTTATGACAGAAAACACCAAGCCAGAATTTAAAGACATCCTCAATTTAATTGCTGAATTGCCCGAGTATCCGCAATTTAAAACCGATGCGACCGAACCCATGGCATGGTTACAAGCATGGTTAACCCAATATTCACGCACTCTTGATTTATCACGTGGATTTCAGGTGAATCGATGTGCCCTGTATTGGACGGGTTATGACGCGGTGGATGCATTTGATGGACAATCATTCGTTGATGCATGCCAGGACAGCCAAGGGTCGCTCAGGCAGTTGGCACAAATATTGGACACCGATTTACAAATATTCGAGTTAAACCCCACAAACACAACGCAACCTGTTTTAGAGGAAATCACAATGGCCGCCAGTTACGGGATGATGGGCGTTGAGGAAAACACACAATTATTTTGTGCCTGTTCATTTGGTCAAGGCGTTGAAACCGCCAGCCAAAAGGCATTGAATGCCCTTTCCAACTTTGATGATTTAGAATCATTCATGATAACATATTGTGGCCTCGACCACGCCGCGATGGTGGGTGCGGCGGTTGCATGTATTATGAAGGGCGTCCCCATGATATTGGACGGTACATCAGGAAAATTGGTTAAGGCGTTACTTAAGAAAACAGCCGCAAAACAATTTGATAATTTAATTTTATCGTCTGAATTGAATTTACCAACCACAAACCCTGTCCCTGGACAAAACATGATTTTAACCGCCGTCATGTTAAAATCCCTCTACGCCGCATCAATCAAAACCGATTGCGGCAAGGTTAAGGATGCGGCTTAACCTATTTTTGTCATCGCGAACGCACGCGAAGCAATCCATATAACATCAGTTTCAAATAACGCGTTTCAATTTATTCACCACAGAGAACACAAAGGACACAGAGATAATCACAGAGAATCTCCTCCTCTGTGTCGCCTCCGTGAACTCTGCTTACTCTGTGGTGAAAAACATTTGCGGCTTAACTATTTCTGTCATCCTGAGGAGTTTAATGACGAAGGATCTCATGGCATGTTTCTAGTCTTAAAAGAGATTCTTCGCGTTGCTCAGAATGACAATTTTTTTATTTGATAAATTGAACGAGCATACTAAAAACTATCCTTCAACTTCTTATAAACACCACCCTTTTTGCGGATGAGCTGTGCATGTGTCCCCTGCTCTTTAATTTCACCATTTTCCAAAACAATAATATTATCTGCCTTTTCGATTGTTGATAGGCGGTGTGCGATGACCAATGTTGTGCGTCCCTTTTGTAATTTTTGTAAGCTGTCTTGGATAAATCTTTCGGATTCGTTATCAAGCGCACTTGTGGCCTCGTCCAATAATAAGATAGGTGCATTACAGAGGAACGCGCGTGCCAAGGCAATACGTTGTCGTTGACCACCGGATAGGGACGATCCATTTTCACCAAGTTGCGTATCGTATCCATCAGGTAATTCCATGATAAAATCATGAGCATAGGCGGATTTGGCGGCCTTGATAATATCTTTATCCGTTGCCTTATCCAAACCATAGGCGATGTTAGCCCTCACCGTATCATCAAAGATTATGATATCTTGTGACACCCATGCCATATTTTCACGCAGAGATTTTAACGAAACTTTCGAGACGTCTTGTCCATTTATTAAAACCACACCGCCATCCACATCATAAAATCGTGGTATCAAATTTAATATCGTTGTTTTTCCGCCGCCTGATGGCCCAACAAGTGCAGTGACCTTGCCTGCGTCTGCCTTTAGTGAAATTGTATTTAAAACAATATCATCATGACCTTCGTAGGTGAATGTCACATCCTTAAATTCAACATCCATTGATTTCTTGGTCTTGAGTGATGGCAGACGTTTATTTTTTTCAATATTGACGGGCATATCCAAGACGTCAAACACACGATTTGCCGCGCCAAGTCCGATATTCACATTATTATTTAACTTAGCCAGTTTTTTCATGGGTTCGTACGCCATTAAAAACGCGGCAATGAAGGACATGATGTCACCCGCCGTTGCTTCCTTTGCCGCGACCTGAAATCCACCATAAGATATGACACCAAATAATATAATCCCCACCAATACATCATTAACGGGTGTTGAGAGATTGCTGACCTTTGTATTTTTAATATTCAAATCACGAACATCATGCAGTGTCACATCGGCACGTTTTGCCTCAAACTTCTCACGGCCAAAGGCGCGTACCTGACGAATGGCCTGAAATGTTTGTGCCAAACCCGATGTCATGTCTCCAACGGCATTTTGCGTTCGTCCCGAAATACCACGTAATTTCTTACCCAATTTTGCGACATATATCGCGGCCAATGGAAATATTGTAAAGGCCGCAAGCGCCAAAACCCAATCCCGTGCAAACATCACACCAACCAAAATAATTAATGTCACAAGATTTTTACCGATTCCTGTCATGCTATCCGCCATGGCTGATCTCATCACCTGAACATCCGAAATCATACGCGCAACCAATGATCCACTGTGATTATCTTGAAAAAATTGTAAATCTAGGCGGATCATATGTTTGAACAAATCCCCTTGAACATCCGCAACGACGTGATGGCCTATTTTCCCCATTTGAACAGTATGCAAATAAGATGAAATACCACGCAAAACGAGACACCCAAATAACGTTCCTGCAATTGGATAAATCATGTCGGTATTACCCTTGACCATGATTTCATCCATCACGGGGCCAATAATCCACGCAAAAACACCCGACATTCCCGCGGCAATAAACATCCAGAACAATGCGATGCCTAGATCACCAGTATAAGGACGTAGATATGTACGAAAAATGCGTTTAATAATTGATAGTGGTTTTTCAGGTTTTTGAGTCATAGCCTTATTCTTTAAAAATTCATGTGTTATAATGGATTTATGACGAAAACATGTCAAACCATTGCTTTGTTTTTTCTGGTTTTTTTAATAATAAAACCATCACAGGCGATAGACCTCCAATTTCCTGTTGGATGTCAAATCATGGGAAATTGTTGGATTACCAATCATGTTGATTTGCGGGGTAACACGAACCTGAAGGAAGATTATATGTGTGGGCAAAAGGTCACACATAATAATAAATCAACCCATATTTCATTGGAATCCCTCTCCGCATTAGACCAAAATATCCCTGTTACCGCGGCGGCGGATGGGGTTGTGACCATTGCAAGGAATGTTGGTGGGTTTTGTGGCCAACGCATATTAATTGAACATGAAAAAGGATGGGAGACCAGCTATTGCCACCTAAAATCCGATGCATTCGTTGTGCGTGAAGGACAAAACGTTGTTCAGGGGCAGATCATGGCCGCAGTTGGGCAAAGCGGTCAGGCCGATTGGCCTCGCCTGTCCTTTGCCGTTATTCGCAATGATATGATTTTTGATCCATTTAGCGGACGCACAAATATCGAGGGGTGCACGGCACAATCAAAACCATTGTGGAAAGGTGGTTTGAATCCCATATATGAACCGGCCAATATTACATCCATCGGATTTACAGTCGAGCGCCCGAAATCACGATTTATCGAATACGGGATTAATCCTGCAATATCCGTTTCGTCTGAAGCACCAGAAATAACACTCTATGGGATGATGATGAATGTTTTGCGTGGGGATATTATTGATTTGAAAATCACTGCACCGACAGGGCGAATTGTGCGCGAAGAAACCATTGATGTAAAAGCCAACCTAGACCGCTTACCACTGCATATGAACGCAGAGCGTGGTAATTTATTATGGGATATGGGGTATTATAGGGGTGATATCACAATAACGCGGTATGTGAATGGAAATAAAATAACACTTGGTAAATTTACCAATGTTGAAATTATTAGAACTGAATAATTCGATCCATCCGCCGTGCCAAATCCATATTATGCGTGGCAATTAATGCCGCCGTTCCTGTTTCGCGAACCAAATTGGTAAACAGATCAAAAACGATTTCTGCCGTTTCGGGATCAAGGTTCCCCGTTGGTTCATCCGCCAGTAATATTTTCGGATCATTCGCCAAGGCACGGGCAATCGCAACGCGTTGTTGTTCGCCCCCTGATAATTTCGCGGGACGATTATCAGCACGATTTTTTAAATTCATTTTATCCAATAAATCAAATGCGCGTGCTTCGGCGGATTTTTTTGAAAGACCATTAATAATTTGCGGCAGCATGATATTTTCCAACGCAGAAAATTCGGGCAATAAATGATGGAATTGATAAACAAAGCCAATATCCGTACGACGAATTTTTGTGCGATTTGATTGTGACATGCCAAACACATCGCGACCATTCATCATCAACGCCCCCGTATCGGCCTTGTCCAATAATCCTAAAACATGAAGTAATGTTGACTTCCCAGACCCACTTGGCCCCACAAGCGCGACAATTTCACCAGACGCCAACTCACACGAAAAATCACGCAGGATTTTCAATTCATTCCCATCGGCCTGAGCATATGATTTCGACAAATTCTGCGCGGAGAGAATTTTATTCATATCTGAGTACTTCCACAGGGTCTAATTTTGCCGCGCGCCATGCGGGGTATAATGTCGCAAGCAAGGATATGACCAACGCCATGACGATAACGCTCACTACCTCTGTCCATTCGACCTTGGCTGGTAATTGCGTTAGGAAATAAATCTCTGCCGAGAATAATTCTGTGCCCGTTAACCCCTGCAACCATTGACGGATTGTTTCAATATTGGTTGCAAATCCAATCCCTAAAATTGCACCTGCCGCAGTTCCCGCAACGCCAATCATACCACCTGTTAAAATAAAAATTTTCAACATGGATTTGCGTGAAGCGCCGATGGTTCGCAAAATCGCGATATCTTTAGCCTTATCCTTCACCAACATAATCATGGATGACACGATATTAAACGCCGCGACCAAAATGATGAGCGTTAAAATAAGAAACATGACGTTACGTTCGACTTGTAGCGCATTAAAGAAACTGCCGTTGCTCTGTCGCCAATCGTAAATACGCAGGCTGGATGGAATTTGCGCCATAATCACATCCATGTAATCTTGTGTTTTTTGCGGATCGATTGTAAACATTTCAATCGTATTGACCGCATCCTTTAAATCAAAAAATTGCTGCGCGGCCAATAATGGCATAAATACAAACCCTTGGTTATATTCATACATTTCAACATCAAATACTGCCGACACTTCAAAACGGCGCGACCTTGGGATTGTACCAAACGGTGATGCCTTCCCCTGAGGCGACAACATCACAACCTCATCACCAGGAAATAATCGATATTGACGCGCCAATTCGCGTCCAATAATGATACCATTTCCTGCATTAAATGCATCCATATCACCATCAACAATGGAATCATTTAAGACGGGTTTATTGTTAAAATTATCTTGTGATAACCCCCGAACCATCACCCCTGTTGAGGCACCATTGACCGAGAACAAGGCTTGTTTTTCGACTTGGGGCAAAACAACTTCAACCCCTTCAACATCTTGTAATATTTTGACCCATTGGTCGTAATCGCGCAATGCGCCTGTATTGCTAACGACATTCATATGCCCATTGAGGCCAAGAATACGCCCCGTTAATTCGGCGCGAAATCCGTTCATCACCGACATGACGATGATGAGTGTCGCCACACCCAACATAATGCCCAGAAACGAAAACGCGGATATAACCGACACAAAAGATTCGGATTTACGCGCGCGCAAATATCGAAAGGCCATCATACGTTCGAACGGTGAAAAGATCATGGATAAGTATTTACCACAAAGGACACGAAGTTACACAAAGTTTTTATTGATTATTTTTTGTTGTTATGTTTATTTAAATAATTACTCAAAAAAAGAAGTGAATAAAGTTACAAAATTATTGAAACGCCATAATTTTTGATTTTAAATAATAATAGCAGGGAGAAACAAATGGCATCTAAAGTAATTGAATTAGAAAAACATAAACCAACTAAATTTGCAAAATTTAGATTAAGAACAAATCAATCTAGACCTGAAACAAAGCCACGAATTAAAGCATTACATGAAGCTAGAAATGCATTTATTCGGCATGTTAATGGATTAACCCCAGAAGATATGATTCCAGTAGCTATAGAAAAAATAACTGCTGAGGTTATAAGCGATGGAAAAGAGGCCACCAAGGGTAATGTTTATCGTGCCACAAATCGACAAACCAAACATTTACTTTGTCGTGTTTCTTAATAACTCTTCCCAATAATCACTTTTTCTGGTGTATCAAACGGTATACATCGTGGTGTTACGGCGAAATCTGAACAGATTTTGTTGAAATCATCCGTACCCCAAAATGATTTGTCTAAACGAACGAAACCTTGTTTGTCATCGGCAAAAAATGCACGAGCATCCACCAGAATATCAACATCGACAATATGATCATCCAGCTGCTGTTTGGC
>CAYGLI010000036.1:0-16762 GCA_964350795.1 uncultured Micavibrio sp. | reverse complement strand
GTAGAGATGGCGACAGCGAATCCATGATGGGATTAAAAGCCGAGGACATGCGCCGATCCTATGAAAAAAGAATGGTTCAGGCCGTCGAGGATTTGGTTGGTCGTATTGTTGGGTTTAACAAGGTTCGTGCCACAGTAACCGCCGACTTAGATTTTGACCGCATTAGCACGAATGATGAAATTTACGATCCTGAAGGACAAGTTGTTCGATCAACACAATCTATTTCCGAAGATAATGTCGAGCGTGACCAACAAGGCAACAATGATGTAACCGTTGCCAACAACCTGCCAGGGTTAGGGGACAATTTTGATGTTGATGCCGCGCCGACGCTACAGGCCAACAGAACAGAAGAAATAACCAATTTTGAAATTAGTAAAACAATTCGCAGTACAATCCGTGAAAGTGGCGAGGTTACAAAATTGTCCGTCGCCGTATTGGTTGATGGCCGTTACACCACCAACGAGGCGGGTGAGCGAATTTATGAACCCCGAACACAAGAAGAGCTAGACCAAATCGCAACATTAGTCCGCTCCGCCGTAGGGTTTGAGGCAGATCGAGGTGATCTTATCGAGGTTGTCAACATGCCTTTCACCGATATGGATGTTGAATTTATCAACGATGTGGACATGGTCTTTGGCTTTGAAAAAGGCGAAATCTTAAACACGGCTGAAATGGTCATGCTTGTTGTGATGGGAATTTTGGTTGTGTTGCTCGTTTTACGTCCCTTGGTTGGGTCTGTTGTGATGTCACAAAAGGCATCTATCGAAGCCGCCAAAGAAGAAGCCGCGTTATTAGCGGCGGAAACAATGCCCGCGGCACTTACTGGTCCAGGGGCTGGTGGCGCTGGCGGTTATGCCGCAGGAGGTGGCGGCGGTCGAGCCAGTGATGGGTCAGGTGCCGATGATTTTATGGATGGCCCTGATGGCGAAGACAACATGATTGACATGCAAACGGTCGAAGGAAAAGTGAAGGCATCATCCGTTAAAAAAGTTGGAGATATTGTTGCCGCTCACCCTAACGAAACGGTTGCCGTGTTACGCAACTGGATGGCACAGGAATAGGATTATAAATCATGGCAATCCGCGTTAGGGAAGATTACAGAACATTAACGGGCACCGAAAAGGCCGCAATATTTATGCTCTCCATCGGTGAGGATCATACTGCCAAGTTATTTGAATTCATGGATGACGAAGAAATCATGGAAATTTCTCAAACCATGGCCTCCCTTGGGAAAGTGAGTGCCAATATTGTTGAGCGTTTATTCGTTGATTTCGCCGAACAAATGTCATCAACAGGGTCACTTATCGGGACATTAGACAGCACCGAACGTTTACTCCAAAAAGTCCTTGGTAAGGATAAAGTTAGCTCCATCATGGAAGAAATCCGTGGCCCAGCGGGTCGCACCATGTGGGAAAAATTAGGTAATGTGAATGAGGAAATTCTCGCCAGCTTCTTACAAAAAGAATACCCCCAAACAGTATCCGTTGTGATGACAAAAATCGCCCCCGACCACGCTGCACGTGTTTTGGCTTTGTTACCAGAGGGCTTCGCGATGGAGGTTATCAACCGTATGTTAAAAATGGAGGCTGTTCAAAAAGAAGTCTTGGATGATATCGAGCGGACATTAAAAACCGAATTCATGTCCAACTTGGCTAAAACGGCTCGTCGTGATTCTCATGAAATGATGGCGGAAATCTTTAACTCGCTTGATCGCTCTGCCGAACAACGATTTATGGAGAGCCTTGAAGAAAACGAACCTGATTCTGCCGAAAAAATCCGCAGCCTTATGTTCACATTTGAAGATCTTATTCGTTTGGATCCAGGATCTATTCAGGCGGTTATTCGCGCTGCGGATAAAGATAAATTACCTGCCGCACTTAAAGGCGCAACCGATGCCGTTAAGGATTTATTCTTCTCTAATATGTCCGAGCGTGCCGCGAAAATTTTGAAGGAAGACATCGCCGCAATGGGACCTGTGAAACTGCGTGATGTTGAAGATGCACAAATGGCAATCGTTACTGTTACCAAGGATCTTGAGGCCAGAGGCGAAGTTCAAATCGCTGGTGACAGTGATGATGACCAGTTGATTTATTAATGGTAAAGTCAAGAGAACATAAATTTTTCAACAGCCTGCCCGATTTTGAAAAAGAGGCCGAAGAGGAAAAACGCCTCAGAAAAATGCCAAAATCCCCCTCATTTTCATTGGATGATATGGAAGATGCCCGCAAGGCCGCCTATGACAAAGGACATGAAAAGGGCCTACAAAGTGCAAAAGATTCAATTGAACAGCAAACCGAAATTTTGGTGCAATCACTCACTAACCGTATCCATGATTTAGAACAAGCCGAAATCGAACGCCATGAAACCTCTATCATCAATTCGGTTACGATAACCGAAAAGGCGATCAAAAGGTTATTACCTGAATTATTAGACCAAAACGCACATGGACTTATTAAGGAATCGCTGTCTCGTTTCTTTGCTGACCATACGCCAAAATCCGCACTGACATTATCCGTTCATCCAGACATGGTAAAACCTATTGAAAAACATGCACACTCATTAAGCCCAACAATGATCGTTAAAGGCAATGAATCACTCAGTACCGTTCAGGCGAAATTAGAATGGACAGATGGTCAATATGATTTTAAGCCCGACCAAATGGTTACTAATATTTTAGAGGTCATCCAAAAACAGCTTCCAAATAATAAAGATGATTCGCTGGACGATTCATCAAAAACACCGCATAATGATGAAAGCAACACAAAACAACAGGATTCATTAGACCATGAGTGATGACACAAAAAAACCCGAAGAAGACATTGTAGATGTCGTCGATGCCGCGTCTTCAGACGATGATTCAGAAACTCAATCTTCATCTGGCAAAGACGGCGGTGCAATGAATCTAGAAGATATGGGTGAAATCGGCGTTGATGAAAGCGAAGACGATGAATTTGCACCAGGCGAGCCAATGGCACGCGATGTCGAGGCTATTTATGATATCCCTGTTCAAATATCCGCTGTTTTAGGGCGCTCCACAATGCAAGTATCACAACTTTTAAAACTTGGTCGTGGCGCGGTTGTTGAATTGGATCGTAAGGTTGGTGAGGCGATTGATATCTACGTCAATAACCGCCTTGTCGCCCGCGGTGAGGTTGTGGTTGTTGATGACAAATTGGGTGTGACCATGACAGAGATTGTCAAAACCGATCGCGCATAATTTAAAATGGCCGAGGACACAAACCAACAATCAAATATAAAAATCATAATCGAAAGACCGATTGTCAAAATCGATTGGCCCACAATTATCGGTCTTCTTGTTGCTTTTTCACTCATTGGCGCGGCCTTGGTTTTTGGAGGGTCAATCGGTGCATTTTTTAACATCCCTGCGGCGTTTATCGTTGTGGGCGGCACGATTGCCGTGACCTCCATCTCCTATCGCGGAGCGGATTTGGCCAAGGCATGGTCAATTTTCAAGGCCTCAATGTTTTATCATATTCGCGACCCCCAATCCGTTGCCAAACAATTATTGGATATCGCCGTTTTGGCCAAACAAAAGGGCGTGTTGGCCATTTCACAACAAGAAATCGAATTGCAAAAGGATGCCTATATCGCCTATGCCATGCGATACATCACCGATGGCTATAAAACCGAAGACATCCTGCAAATTTTAACCCATGATATGGATGCATTGATTGAGCGTCATAAAACAGGTGCAAGCATCATCCGCCGTGCGTCCGAGGTTGCGCCCGCAATGGGCCTCATTGGAACATTGGTTGGGTTGGTGCAAATGTTATCCCAATTAAATGACCCTGCATCCATTGGCCCCGCCATGGCGGTTGCCCTGCTAACAACTTTTTACGGCGCGATGCTTGGAACCGTCATCCTCGCGCCTATGGCGGCGAAGTTAGAGCGTAATGCATCGCTGGATGTCACGATGAAAGATTTAATTCTATCCGCCGCGATCTCAATTTCAAAACAAGAAAGTCCGCGTAAATTGGAAACAGTTTTGAACGCCGCCTTACCACCCGATGCAAAGATTATTTATTTCAAGTAATCTATAAAACCTCTAACTGTAAAAAACTTAGTCTCTTCCCTTAGGAATAGGAAACAAAAAAACAAATTTTTGTCTTTAGGATTCAAATCCACCCTTGACAAAATAGGAATAAAATCATATAATAACTCTATGATTTTAAATACAAAAACACAAGAAACGACCAACACAAAGCATAAACTCGCAAACGAACTAAGTAATCGATAAAAAATCATTTAAAAACAATGAATTATACCCACTTAAAACTTTGTGTGACTTTGTGTCCTTTGTGGTTTAAAATTTAGAAAAAAAAAAGGAATAAAACCATATGCGTCTTATGATTGTTGGCCATCTTGAGGGATATATTTCAATTGCGGGAAAAATCGCCTTGCAACGCGGTGCTAAGGTCACTCATTGCGAAGATATCGAGGAAGCGCTTGGCGCACTCCGCACTGGTAAAGGCGCCGATGTCGTTATGGTTGACGTTAAACAAAATATCGAAAAATTCATCAAATCGATGGAGGCAGAACGATTTTCAACACCCGTTGTTGCGTGCGGTATTGGCACGGACACACCATCCGCGGTGAAGGCCATTAAGGCCGGCGCCAAGGAATATGTGCCCTTACCACCCGATGCCGATTTGATTGCCGCGATATTAGAGGCCGTGACCGAGGAATCCACATCCATGATTGCGTCCGATCCCTCCATGCTCAAATTACTTAAAATGGCAGATCAATTTGCCCCATCCGAGGCAACAGTCTTTATCACCGGGGAAAGCGGAACGGGTAAAGAGGTGATGTCACGCTATATCCACGATAAATCCAAACGTAAAAATGGGCCGTTTATCGCCATTAACTGTGCGGCCATCCCTGAAAATCTTTTGGAATCCGAATTATTTGGCCATGAAAAAGGTGCATTTACCGGTGCGGTCGCCCGTAAATTAGGGAAATTCGAAGAAGCCACAGGCGGCACATTATTATTGGATGAAATATCAGAAATGCACCCATCGCTACAGGCAAAAATGTTGCGTGCATTGCAAGAGCGCATGATTGACCGTGTGGGTGGCAAAGCCCCCGTCAAGGTTGACGTGCGCGTCATTGCAACATCCAACCGCAATATGAAGGATTTTGTCGATGATGGAAAATTCCGCGAGGATCTCTATTTCCGTTTGAATGTTGCACCGCTCGACATCCCTGCCCTACGCGACCGCCCTGCGGATATTTTACCCTTAGCGCAATTTTTCATTAATAAATATGCCGATGTGAATGGTGTACCTAAAAAACAAATTTCGGACGAGGCTGCCGAGAAAATCAAATCATCCCGTTGGCGTGGAAATGTCCGTGAGTTGGAAAACGCCATGCACCGTGCCGTTTTAATTTCGATGGAAAACCAAATTGATGCCGAAGCAATTCACCTCTCCGATACACCGACTAAGGTTGAAAAAGAAGAAAAATCTGATGGTGGAACTTTGGCGACTATGGAGAAAAATATGATTCTCAATACCCTTGATCAATGTTTGGGCAATCAAGGGCAAGCCGCGAAAATATTGGGGATTTCAATCCGCATACTGCAACAAAAATTAAATCAATATGATATTAAGGACGCGGGTTAATTATTCATCTGTGTAAATTTTAACCGATGATCCTCGTGCAGGCATAACAATCGTGTCGCCGCGTTTCGACATTGGTACTGATTTCGTTCTAAATGTTCTGTAGAAACCAAAAACTGCGGTTGCCAAAAATCCTATAATAATCAATGCAGTGAAGGCATGGACACCAAATATCTGCATGAAGATTGTAACACTAATTGGACCGACTGCTGCACCCGCGCCATTCACCAACAACAAGGTTCCGCTGGACGCAACAAATTGCCGTGGTAGTAAATGGTCATTCACATGCGAAACACATTGCCCATAAATCGGCAAACACGCCCCACCCAATAATGCCATGACAATAAATATGACATAGGGTGGGATGACTGGTGCAAAAAATAACGGAACGGATAATATCGCCGATAATAACGCCAAAATAATAATCATTTTACGACGATCCATATGATCGGATATCCATGCAACGGGCATCTGGCACAACACTGATCCTATTAAAAATGACGCCATAAACCCTGAAATCGCCGCGGTTGATAGACCAATATCCAACGCAAAAACGGGGCCAATGGAAAAGATAATGGCCGATGTGACGCCAGACAAAATCACACCAAATATCCCCAATGGTGACCGTCGCCAAATGGTTGATAGTTTGATGGGCTCACTCACTGAAAAATCGGGGGCGGGACGCGCCGTTAATGAAATTGGTAATAATGCCAATGACACCAACACGGATGTAATCACAAATAGTTGAATATCACTCGGATCGGCGATATTCAGCAACCCTTGGCCAATCGCCATACCAACATATGTCACAACCATATATACGCCCATCACTGTTCCTCGGCTTTTGTTTGTTGCCGCGTCATTCAGCCAGCTTTCGACAACAAGGAATAATCCTGCATACGCAAATCCTGTTAACGCGCGCACAAATATCCACGCCGTTGGGTCGACAATAATGCCATGAATTAAAACCGTGGTCGACGCCAAGGATGCCAACGCAGCAAATACACGAATATGCCCAACCGTCGCGATAAAATGGGGAACCTTATAAGACCCGTATAAAAACCCGATATAATATGCCGACATGATAAAACCTGTTGTGAGAACAGAAAAATCCTCCAACCCCGCACGAACCCCAAGCAACGTTCCTTGAAGACCGTTTCCAATCATCATCATTGCGAGGCCAAAAAACAGAGGCCATGTCTTTAAAACGGTATCTTTCATATCAACCTTTCAATAACAGATTTGCGCTATTTTAAAAGTGAATTATTTAAAAGATTCTATCTGTGTTATCCGCAAAGCCTATGATAAAGTTATATGCATGATTTGGTTTAAAAAATACACGGTTGAGGATTTAAATGTCATGCGGAATGCCAATATGGGAACATATATTGGCATTGAATTTACCGGCATTGGTGATGATTATATATGTGCCTCAATGCCTGTTGATGATCGTACCGTTCAACCCTTTAATCGTCTTCATGGTGGTGCGTCTTGTGTATTGTCTGAATCCTTGGGGTCTGTCGCGGCATGGATGTGCATTGATAATGACAAATACGCCGCCGTCGGATTAGAAATCAATGCCAATCATATTTCAACCGCATGGAATGGTGATGGAAATGTCATTGGTAAATGCACCCCCATGCATATCGGGAAATCAACCCATGTCTGGCAAACGGATATCACCCATGCCGAAACGGGAAAACGAGTCTGTATTTCACGCTTAACCGTTGCAATAATTGATAAGCCATCTTAAAAAGAAATCATGGCATCATTTTTCAGCAAAAAAACATTGAACGCATCTAAAAATAAGCATCCTATATTAAAATGGGCTGGTCGATTTTTTATGGGATTGGGGATTATGATGACGCTATCCCTCTTAATTTCTGCGCTATCTCTATTCGCACTATTTGGTGGAAAGGAAGAGGCAAAACCATTGCCTGAAAAATTTATCTTGGCGCACTCGCTCTATGGCACCATGAATGATGTTAACACCGTCAACTCTTTATTCGCGCAGTTTATGCCGCCTAAACTAAGCCTTTATGGTTTTTTACAATCATTACATGCCGCCAAAAATGATGACCGCGTTCAATCGTTGGTGATTAAAATCCATGATGGCGACTATTCCCTGACCCAAATTCAAACCATCCGTGAGGCCATTATTGATTTCAAAACCTCAGGCAAAAAAACATATATCTACACTGATAATTTTGGTGGGTTTTCAAATGGGCTTGGTGAATATTGGTTGGCATCTGCCTTTGATGAAATATGGGTGCAACCCATTGGTTTGGTCTCCCTCAATGGTATTCGCATAGAGCAGCCCTTTTTTGAGGATGCGCTTGATAAGATCGGCGTTGATTTTGAAATGGAGTCGCGCAAGGCCTATAAAACAGGCCCTGAAATGTATCTACGCAATGACATGTCACCGGAAAATCGCGAAACGATACAGGCGATTATTGATGATGTTATGCAACGGATCACTGACGACATTGAAAGCAGCCGTCAAATTGCCTCAGACAAATTAAAATCTGCGATTGATAATTCGCCACTGATTTTGGATGAAGCAGATAATTTAGGATTAATTGACAAAATTGGATATTTGGATGAATTAGAAGATGTTTTAAAAGGCGAAGATTTCGAAGATAAAGATAATGTATTCATTGGTTTATCTCGCTATAAAAATGATGCCATATCCAAGATCAAATTTGAAAAAGGCGCGCCAAAAATTGCGATAGTGAATATCAACGGCGCAATTATGGACGCCGAGGCTTTAGCATCAATCAATCATCCTATGACATCAATCATCCCAAGCGATATTGCCGATGCAAAAATCATTGCCGCGTCCATTCAGGCCGCCGCGGATAGTGATGATATCAAGGTTATTATTTTACGAGTTAACAGCCCAGGTGGTTCGCCCACCGCATCAGAAACCATCCGTCGTGCCGTGGTTCGGGCCAAGGAAAAGGGCAAATATATTATCGTCTCCATGGCCGATATGGCCGCCAGCGGCGGATATTGGATTGCCGTGAATGCCGATCATATTATTGCATCCGACCTAACCTTAACAGGGTCAATCGGTGTGTATGGCGGAAAGCCAGATTTATCAGGTCTTTGGGATAAGTTGGGCGTATCATGGGGCGTGGTTGAATATGGCCAAAATGCCGGCATGTGGTCAACAGCCAAGGGCATGAGTGCATCTGAGAAAAAACGTCTTAATATTATGATGGATCGTGTTTACGAGGCCTTTACGTCTCGCGTTGCAGAGGGTCGCGAAATGACGGTGGAACAAGTTGAACAAGTCGCCCAAGGCCGTGCATGGACAGGAATTGATGCGGCAACTGGTGGTTTGGTCGATGAGTTAGGCGGTTTCGAGATTGCCCTTCGTCACGCCGCACAACAAATTAATTCAGAACATGGCAACTGGCAAACCATGCCCTTGGCAATCTACCCACGTGATGAAGACCCGTTTGACGATATTTTAAAATTATTGGGTATTCCATCAATCATGGATATGCCGAAATTACCCCTCGCCACCATCCCTGCATTATTCGATGATGCGATTGTTACTGCGCCGATGTTGGATATTAATTTTTAGAATAAAATTTTAAGCCCTATTTGCCTTTTTAAAACGAACACCATACAATTTTCAGATAAGTGATTCGTTTGTCAGCATGGATTTCAACCATAAAGTTACGAGTTTACTTCAATAAATTATTGTAAATATCTGATATTACAGAGGGAATAGACTTAACATGTATCCAAACGATCAAGTAAAACAAGGCGCTTTTAAACCAAAAATCACTGTTGTTGGTGTTGGAGGCGCGGGCGGTAATGCCGTGAATAACATGATTGCATCGAAATTGGATGGCGTAACATTTCTAACCGTTAACACAGATGCACAGGCATTGGAAAATTCACTATGCGATTTAACCATTCAATTAGGTTCAGAATCGACGGGTGGTTTAGGTGCAGGGGCAAGACCAGAAATTGGACGCACCGCCGCCGAGGAATCATTAACCGATGTGATGGATTTATTGGATGATCAAAACATGGTCTTTATTACTGCCGGTATGGGTGGTGGAACAGGAACAGGTGCGGCGCCAATCATCGCGCAGGCGTGCAAAGAAAAAGGCATTTTGACCGTTGGTGTTGTCACCAAACCATTCCAGTTCGAAGGTGCGCAACGCATGCGCTTGGCTGAGGCAGGAATCGATGAAATGGCGCAATATGTTGATACATTAATTGTTATTCCAAACCAAAATTTATTCCGTATAGCGAATGAAAAAACAACATTCGCACAAGCATTCCAATTAGCGGACGAGGTTTTACAGGCCGCTGTTAAAGGAGTGACTGATTTAATGGTCGTCCCTGGTATGATTAACTTGGACTTTGCTGATGTCCGCTCCGCCACATCCGAAATGGGTAAGGCGATGATGGGAACAGGCGAAGCCACTGGCGAGCGCCGTGCAATCGAAGCCGCCGAACAAGCCATCAATAACCCCTTATTGGATGATGTTTCAATGAAGGGGGCACGTTCAGTGATTATCAATATCGCGGGTGGGCATGATCTGACATTATTTGAAATCGAGGAAGCCTGTAACCGCATTAACGATGAGGTTGACCCTGATGCCACGATCATCTTTGGTTCAACTTATGACGATTCATTAGAGGGCATTATGCGTGTGACGGTCGTTGCCACAGGAATTGAGGCCGAGGTTAATCGCCGCGCGGCATCACGTCCATTGCGTGCAACAAACGTAAACACACAACCAACCCGTCAGCTTGATACAACGCCATCAACGACAGCCGCCGCCGTTGGCGACAGCTTTACAACACGTTACCCAGAGCCATCGCGCTCTAATATTGGTTCAAGAATTGGAACATCGGCACCTGTTTCAACACCGCAACCACAAGTGATTGATACGCCTATTGTAACGGAACCACAAGTGGCGGTCGCATCTGTTCAAAATCCTGACACAATCGAAGTATCAGGGACGGTTGGCGACACAGGTTCAATTGAACCAACATTTGTTCAACAAGGTTCAGTTATGCGTAAGATTGAGACAAGACCTGAACAAACGCAAACAACATCTTATAATAATTCTGTGATTCCACCTCACGCCCCACGCGCGGATGAGGTTGCGTTAGAGAGCTCTCTGGTGCTTAACCCACCATCACGTCCCGTGCAACAGCAAACCGAAACACGTAAAACACCATCATTGTTTGAACGTATTACGGGCCGCAAGCAACAGGCGGACAAAACATCAGATGAAGAAACAACAACAAGCTCCTCTTCTACATCAGGAAATTCTGGTTCAATGCCATCTGGATTGACGGCTGAACGTAAAACTCTTGTGACATCATATGATTCTCCTGAGACAAACGGACAACAAGGTATGTTGAATATTGACGCGCCAAAGGCACAACCAAAAACAATATCGACAAATAACACATCCGATGATTTAGACATTCCCGCTTTCCTGCGTCGTCAGATTAGTTAGAGAACAATTCTTACTCCTTAAAACAAAAATCCCGCTATGTTTGCGGGATTTTTTATTGAGTTTATTAATAAAATAAAATGATTACCAATTATCCTTAAACCACTGCATCAATCGTGGCCAAAAAGGTAAATCCGAACCACCATCTTCCAATCGCGGTTGTTCATCCATACGTTCACACGCGTAATGAATAAGCCCTGCTGTTTTGGCAAATTCAGGGCCTGATGCCATTTCGGGAAGTCCTGCCAAGGCGACTGGCTTACCAATACGTACCTGTTTATTCAACATCACACCCGCCAAATCGCGCACGCCCGATAATTGGCATGCACCACCTGTTAAAACAATGCGCCCACCTGTATAACCATCCATGCCGTTGATATCGATATCACCGCGTATCATTTCAAATATTTCCTCCATCCGTGGGCGGATAATATTCACCAATGTTGCACGAGGCACCTGATGATCGTGAATATTTGAATCTTCGCCCAATGTTGGTACATCAATAGTTTCGTTAGAATCCGACATTGATGATGCACACGACCCATATAAAACCTTTAACCGCTCCGCATCCTTAAACGATGTATTTAACCCCATCGCCAAATCATTCGTGACATGCATGCCACCAACGGCAACCGCACCCGCGTGAATCATTGCGCCTTGATAAAACACGGCATAGCTGGTGACCCCTGCGCCCATATCAATGACAAGACATCCCATATCGCGTTCATCCTTAACCAATGACGCCAACCCCGCGGCATATGGCGCAATACACAAACAGTCAACATCCAAATGATTTTTTTCGGCCACGGATATGACATTCTGTAGGGCGGTTACCTCCGCCTTCACACAATGCATATCAACCTTTAACGTTTCGGCATGCATGCCAATTGGATTTTCAATTCCTGAATGCCCATCCACCGCATAGGCGACGGGGATGGAATGAATAACCGCATGCATGTCATCCAATTCTTGTTCTTCTAATTTCAACAGGGCAGTATGAATATCACGTCGTTCAATCTCCTGTCCCAAAATTGATAGGGTCGCATTGGCGCGCGATGATGATGTATAGGTTGATGGAATCGACATCACAACATCCCGCAATGGAAACCCACCCATGGTTTTAGAGGCCATATTTTCCGCGGCATTCACCGCATCCTTAACCGATTTTTCAGTTTCTTTAAGGTCGATGATTACACCTGATTTCACACCCCTTGATGCGACATGACCAAACCCTATCACCTCGGCCTCGCCTTCATCATTCATAACCTGTGCAATAAGGCATGCCGTTTTTGCACTGCCGATATCAATTGCGGCGATCACTGAATTTTTTGGGCGTTTTTTATGATGTATCATTGGATTATATCGAACTGCTTTCTGTTACTGAAGACAGACTCATAATATCACGAGATTGCCCACGTTCCGTTTCAATGATGATACGGTCGTTGGCTCGTAAATCAATAGATAATAAATCTCGATTTAAAATGTTTTTCTCTGTTTGAATTTTCGCCAATCGCGACAACGCATATCCCATATCACCCTCGGGCAAATGAATACGTGTTTCACCAATTGTGATTAAATCCCAACGTCTGTCCCCTATCCATTCCGCCCCACGGATATGTTTTGCAATATCAGGTTCCTCCAAAACCATTTGCATCAAATCAACGGTATGTTGGGGCGCATCGACACCGCGCACATTCAATAATGTTTTAAAATCATTGGGGTTTGCCTTGGCAATAATATGCCCCTTTGTGTCCACCACCGCCATTTTCCGCCCTGGCCTATCCCATAATACAAATGGAATGCGTTCGGTAATTTTCACAATAATGATACCGTTATAATTGCGCGCAACGGTAACATTATCAACCCATGGCATAGCGGTTATTTTTTGTTGAATATTGGCCACATCAACCGCCAAAACGGGGTCATTTGGTTTGACATGAATTGCCCTTTGCAAATCCACCATATTGGTGCGATTGCGCCCCTCAATGACAATATCCTTTACCTGTAACCCTTGAGATGCAGTCCAATTCACAAAACCATCCCACGCCATGTGTTTTGTTGCGGTGAACACTCCACCAAGCCATAGCCACCCAATCAACCAAATCGCCAGAGCGGGGATAAGCAATCGTTTCATTGTCGCAAGAAACAATTCCAAAACCCGTTCCCAAAACGGTTGCCTTGCCTTGTTTTTTTTACGCTTCACGGCCATGGTTATTTATTTTTCACAGATGCCGTTTCGACTAAATGCGCGCATAAATCAACGAATGACATACCGTTATAAACCACCTGTGACGGGCCAATGGATTCGGGTGTGAAACCGGGTTGCGTGTTGATTTCCAAAAACACCAACCCTGCGCCATTGTTACTATCATCATAACGATAATCACATCGGGCGATTCCTTGGCATCCTAAGGCCTCAAAAATGGCCTCGGATTGTTCCATTGCCTTTTCGTATATATCGGCGGGAATATCGGCAGGCAGAGAATATTCGGTATTATCGCTTGTATATTTTGCATCATAATCGAAAAATTTATTCTCAGATATAATTTCAGAAACCGCCTGAGCCTTACCATCCAAAACGGCACAGGTTAGTTCACGTCCAGCGATATAGCGTTCCGCCATCATGGATAAATCTTTAACATCAGGTTGAAAATTATCTTGTTCAAATATAATTGAAACATCCACCGATGACCCTTGGTCAACAGGTTTCAAAACATAAGGGGGATCGTATGGCCATGTTAGGGATTTAGGCACGTTAACCCCTAATGATTTCGCAATGATTTTTGTGATTTCCTTATCCATCGCAATCGCCGATGACATCACCGATGAATGCGTATAGGGAATTTGCATCATCTCAAGAACACCTTGAATAATGCCATCCTCACCGCCCTTACCGTAGATATTATTAAACACAACATCTGGGCGCGGGGTTAATTGGTCAATAAAATCATTGATATTGCGCTGAACATCAATCACGCGAACATCATATCCGCCCGCAATAAGAGCCGTTTTAACGGCCTTCCCTTTGTTCAAAGAAACGTCCCGTTCAGGCGACCATCCGCCGATTAATAATGCAACTGATTTTGTCATACGCAAAAGCGTATCAAAGTCTTTGAACAAATGCGATGAGATATTTCAGCTATTAAGCATCAAGAGTTCGACCATTTTCTACACCCGATAAAATTTGAGGAGTTTGGGCGAGATAAACTTCCATTGCTTTTTGCATTACAAACATTCTGTTTAAACCATTAGCCCTAATATGCGAGTCTAAGTTTTTTCTCAATTTTTCAACACTTTCTTTCTTCCATTTAATTTCATCTTCAGCATACGCTTTGAATTGCTCAGGCTTATTATCAAGTTCTCTATACATTACATCCGCACTAACCTCGGCAGCGATTAGCGAACCTGCTTTTAATAGTGCGAAGTCCATACCACGTGCATCTAAGTTTGTCTTTCCAAAATCTGTTGCGCTCTTGCTCATTTATTGTCTCCTTAAAATACTTAACTTAAAAACAGTAACATATATTTAAGACTATGTCAATTTTATAATTTAGAATTTGACAGCAAAGCCTTTTATTGCCTAAGCTGTAGGCAGTGAACGACTCACTACAAGATTTAACATTATAAAGGAGAGCTCAACATGGCTGGTTACTTTGAATTAAAAACTGCGAAAGATGGACAAACATATTTCAATCTTAAGGCAGGAAATCACGAAACAATTTTGACAAGTGAAATGTACACAACACGCGCCGCGGCGGAAAACGGTATTGCATCTGTGCAAACAAATTGTACAACCGCGACACGTTATGAAACACGCGAACAAACAAATGGTAAGCCCTATTTTGTTTTGAAGGCCGGAAATGGTCAAGAAATTGGTCGCTCAGAAGCCTATGAATCAACAGCCTCATGCGATAACGGCATTGCGTCCGTTACAACAAACGGCACAACAACGGAAATCAAAGACAAAACAGACACAGCAAAAGCAGCGTAATGTTATAATTTTTGCTTCCCCTGCGAACGCAGGGGTCTTTTAAATATGTTTTTTTAGATCCCCGCCTTCGCGGGGAAAGCATTATCTGGGCTATGGTTTTTCACCAATTCGGCGAATTTCCCATCGTAATTCAATACCATGTTTTTTGCGAACACGTTTGATCATTTCTTCGCCTAAATCCTCTAAATCTTGTGCCGTGGCGGTGCCGTCATTCAACATGAAATTACAATGTTTTTCGGACATGGACGCCCCACCGATTTTAAAACCGCGCCCGCCAACGCTATCAATCAATTCCCACGCCTTGTGACCATCGGGGTTGGCGAATGTTGACCCGCCTGTGCGGTCCTTGACAGGTTGTGTGTCTTCGCGTTTTTTTTTGATATCGTCCGATCGGGATTGAATGTCCATTGGGTCACCCTGTGTTGTTTGAAACCTTGCAGAGAGGAAAATAACATCATCGGGCAATCCATTATGGCGATAGGCAAAATCAATCTCGTCACGTTTATATGTATGAACCGAACCATCACGATGCATCACATCACAATCAATTAGGATATCTGATATCTCCGTGCCATACGCCCCCGCGTTCATACGTAACGCTCCACCAATATTCCCCGGAATACCAACCAAAAATTCCATGCCTGACAACACATGTTTTGCACCATATCGCGCCACCAAAACATCGGACGCGCCTGCGCCAACGGTGACGATTGTACCGTCATGCGATATGTCGGCGAATGATTTACCCAGTTTGACCACCACGCCCTTAATACCGCCATCGCGAATAATCAAATTCGACCCAAGGCCGAGGAGTGTGATTGGCATATCGGTATTTTTGAGGAAGGTCGATAGGTCATTAGTATCGGCAGGCTTAAACAAATATTCCGCCACACCACCAACCCGAAACCAAGTCCCCTTGGCAATATTGGCATTGCGGTCAATCGTTCCACGGACGGAGGGTAAAATGTTCATAGTTTTTATTTACCACAAAGGACACAAAGTTTCACTATTTTGTCATCCCACGACTTGTTCGGGGGATCTTATCTACCACAATCTAACAAGATTCCCCTACAGTTTTCTTCAAAAATTCAGAGAATGACAAACTTTAAAAAACTTGGCGTATAGGCGTCTTAGCGGTATTCAACTGTGTCGGCAAATCATGTGCCCATTTGGTGATGTCGCCTGCGCCTAAAAATACGATCATATCGTTTGGTTGGATTTTATCGCTTAGCAATTCCGCCAACGCCGTGACATCGGGGAGATAGGATGATTTTTTATGCCCATGGTCGGATACGGCCTGTGCCAAGGCTTCGCCGTTGATATTGTCGATTGGTGTTTCCCCCGCCGCATACACATCAGCGATATAAACCGTGTCGGCATCGTTGAAACAGGTTGAAAATTCGTCGAACAAATCATTCAAACGGGAATAACGGTGCGGTTGCATAATGGCGTGAATTTTACCACCTGTTTGTTCAACGCCTGTGCGCGCGGCGGATAAAACGGCCTCAATCTCAACGGGATGGTGCGCGTAATCATCAATGATTGTGACGCCATTCACATCGCCTGTTTTTGTGAAACGGCGTTTGACGCCTTGGAATGCGGCCAATCCTTGGCGTAATAACGCGTCGCTCATGCCC
>CAYGLI010000035.1:0-17209 GCA_964350795.1 uncultured Micavibrio sp. | reverse complement strand
TTCGCCGCGACGTTAGTTGCAATACTAGGCATGATAGATCTCCTTTTCTATATAAAGCCATTTATAAAACATGACCTCTTCCTGAGGCATGCGACCCCTCACATGAGAGATCTGGTTTAACGATATGTGATTCACACACCGTTGAATAGTACAAGAATATCGCATAGGTGTTAATAGAAAGTTAAAAAAAATTACAATTCGAAATGAATTTGTGAATAATTCTTTTTGTTACTTATAATACGTTATTTTATTTTTTCTTAGAATCCTTTTATCACCTCATTTGGCACGGTCTTTGCAACCTCCGTTTTCGAACATGAAATTAAATAAAGGTTGAATGAATCATGAATGTATTTTCAACATTACAACAACAAACGATTATTCCGTCCGCGCAACCAACAAACGACGGTCAAACAACCGCCGAGATTGCAAGGGAGCAAGCGGAAGAACAACGCGTTGATTTTTTAAATTTGCTTCTAACGCAATTGGCAAATCAAAATCCGCTTGATCCAATGGATACAGATGAATTTGCCGCGCAATTAACGCGTTTCTCTATCTTGGAACAAGGAATTGAAACAAACGAGAAGTTAACCGTTACCAACGACTTACTCCAACAAAACGCAACGACATCATCGTTCTCCTATATTGGTAAGGAAGTCGAAGTTGAAACAAATATGAATGCGATTACCAATAACATGGCGACATGGTCATATGTTGTAGAGGGCGACGCAAGTGACGTTAAATTGACCGTTACTGATGAAAGCGGTCGTCGTATTGGTGAATTTGATGGCTCTATCGAAAAAGGTGTTCAATCCTTCACGCTTGACACATCGACTTATGACCTTACGGATGGTCAACCTTTATTTTTAAGTGTGAATGCATCTGATGGCCCAGACAATAAATTAAATTCCCGTACCACGTCGCAAATTGTTGTCGATGGTATTTGGAGCAACCAAAATGAAAGTTTTTTAACCGCTGGCGCGTTATCTTTTCGGGCATCTGATGTCTTGAAAGTGATTGACAAAGACGAACCAGCAATCACTCAACCCCAACCAACAACTTAAGACCACTTAACTAAAAGGAGAAAAATATTATGAGTTTAGGAAGTGCATTAAACGCCTCGGTCTCTGGCTTAAGAGCCCAAGCAACAGCCATTGCGGCGGTGTCTGAAAACATCGCAAACGCATCAACAACCGCCTATAAAAAACGTGAGGTTACATTTGAATCTCTTGTGGCAAGCTCCAGCGCGGGGACTGCCTCTGGTCAGGTTGGTGGTGGTGTCTTGTTTGATACAAACCAAAATATTACACAACAAGGCTTAATTCAAAACACAGGTAAATCATCGAACATTGCTATTAATGGTCAAGGATTTTTTGTTGTGACTGATGATCCAACAAATCAACCTTCAGGTTACACCTACACGCGTAATGGTGATTTCTCAACCAACGAAGATGGCCTGTTAATCAATAACGAAGGGATGATTTTACTTGGTCAAAGAACCAATGAATTGGGAATTGTGACGGCGGCCAATAACGCTGACCTGAACTCGCTTGTTCCTGTTGATTTGGATACAATTTCAGGTACTGCCGGCGCTACAACCGAGGTTGAGGCCGATATTAACCTACCTGCGGATGCACCAACATGGGTTACCCCTGGTATTCCAGGAACAAATGAATTTGTGACCGCATTAGAAGTTTTTGATGCGCTTGGAACAAGTTTAACAATTGAACAAACATACAGAAAAACAGGCCCTAATGAGTGGGTTGTTGAATATCAAGATCCTTATGAAACATCCGATGTCTTACAAGCAGATGTTGGTGATGTGGATTTTGGTGGTGCGACAAGATCTCTACAAATCACTTTTAACGGTGATGGATCTATCAATACAATCCAAACAGGAAACTGGACAGGTACAGCCTTTACAGCCGTTGGTGCCGTGGGTGCAGCCGTACCAGTCCCCCTTGCGATTACAGGTCTTAATACAACAACAGGGGCGAACAACCTTGCTGTGGAATTAGATTTAGGAACGCAAAATCTTTTTGATGGATTGACACAGTTTTCGTCAAACTCAAACCCACCGAACATCGAAATTGACTCTATTAACCAAGATGGTGTTCGTTTTGGTCAATTTGCCGGTGTTGAAATCAATAATGACGGTATTGTGATTGCCCTGTTTGATAACGGTGTGCGTCGTCCAATTTATCAAATTCCAATTGCAACATTTCCAAATCCAGGTGGTTTAACGAATGTTCGCGGAACAATCTATGATGAAAATGAAAATGCGGGTAACTATAACCTTCGCCTTCCAACACAAGGGAATGCTGGTAACCTAGAAGCCACGTCATTGGAATTATCAACGGTTGATACATCCGAGGAATTTAACAAAATGATTGTCGCACAACAAAACTATTCATCTGCGGCTCAGGTTTTGAGTACAGTCGATGATATGTTTGAAACACTAATCGGTGCGGTCAGATAATAAAGAGAGACAATAAATGAGTGATATCCTGCGCATAGTTGAAAAATACCAAAATCAGACAGATCCAATCTTGGCTCACCCTGATTTGGCGCAGGATATTCAATTTATCCAAGACACTATCGGCAAGGCCTCAGCCGAAGATCGATTAGAGGCAAAAGAATTTTTAAACTCATTAGAGAAAATAATTGAGAAAGAAATAACGTTATTACAAGACCAGCTTTCTGAAAGACCAGAGATCATGGATAGAATCCGTAAAAATTCAGAGGCTTGTTTGGCCTATCGTAATTCAAACGGAAAGAAAGGATAAGGGAATATCATGGCATTAACAGGTGCACTCAATACCACACTGGCCGGAATACAATTAACCGAAGCCCGCATCAATGTCCTTTCAGGTAACGTTACGAACGCTGATAAGGTTGGTTATACTCGTAAAGAACTTGAAACAAGCTATGTTTCCGTGAACGGGCAAACCATTGCCCTTCGTAATTCAATTGAAACCGTTAATTTTAATCCATACTTATTAGAAAGCATTATAGAAGACGCCAGCACAGGGGCATTCCATTCCACCATATCGGAATATTTAAACAATTATACAAATGAATTAGGGTCAATTGACGGTGAAAATTCAATAAGCGCGTTTACAAACGATCTTGCCGCCTCGCTTGATCGCCTCTCATTAACACCAGAGGACACCTCACTTAAAAATCAGGTTATTGCCGATGCAGACCGATTGGCAACGGCCTTGAGGCGAATATCAGAATCAATTCAGGATTTCCGCCTTCAAACAGATGAAAATATTGAACGCTCTGTTGATGAGATCAATCAATCTGTTATTAAAATTGAGGAAATCAATGAACGTATTCGCGAGGCGCAAGTCACGCGTCAGGGCACTGCGAATTTAGAAGATGATCGTAATACAGAATTAGAAAAACTATCTCAACTAATTAATATCGATTATTTCATCAATAATAATAATGAAGTTCAAATTTATACTGGTGGTCGACCATTATTGGATTCTCGAGCGAGAACAATTGAATACACAGCCAATACAAATTTGGACAAAACAACATTATATCCTGCTGGGTTTAACCCAATTGATCTGGATGGCTTTGACCTTACACCATCACTGAGAACAGGTGAATTGGGTGGACTTGTAACATTGCGCGATCAAACATTTGTCGAAGAACAAGCCAAAATGGATGAATTTTCCGCTGCCTTGATACGAGAATTAAATACGATTTTAAATACTGGTGCATCTATTCCTCCTCGTGCTGAAATAATTGGTGATGTTGATGGGCTAATCGGAACCACACCCATTACTGCGACAGGATCAGTTCGTATCGCGACAACAGACAATAATGGTGTCGTTCAGGATTTCGCTGATATCAATCTAGGGGGTATTGCGAATATCAACGATTTACTCATCGCTATTAATACGGCCTTAGGACCGAATGTCACCGCCAGCTTGACTACGGACGGTGAATTGAGAATGATCGCCAATAACGCGGGTGAAGGTTTAATGCTAAACCAACTAAACAGTAACTTCGCTGGTGGCGAGTCTTTTTCACTAAGGTTTGGGCTAAATGGTATGTTTTCTGGCGATGGTGCGGATAATATCGCCGTCTCACAATATTTACTTGATGACGGAAGCGCCCTTGCCACATCGCAATTGGTCGGCGGCGCATTGGCAATCGGTGATACAGGCGTTTTTGTTGGGGACAGCTCTCTGGCATCCGCTATGAAAAATGCATTTACCACCGACACTACGTACGCTGCCGCAGGTAATTTTGCCGCGCAAACAGATTCACTTAGCAACTATGTCGATAAAATCATTTCAGATGCGGCCTATCGTACCAATAATTCATTGACGAACAGGGATATTAGCGTGTCATTGATGCAACAAACAAAAACAACCTTGCAAAATATATCAGCGGTCAATATCGACGAAGAACTCGCAAATCTAATTGATTTAGAGGCCAAATACGAGGCCTCCGCAACCATGATCGCAACAATTCAGGAAATGTTTGACACGTTGTTAAACGCGGTCAGATAAGGAAGGACGAATTAAAATGACAGATCGTATCGCAACATTTACACAAACAAATAATTTGATTACTGGAAACCTACGCCTACAAACAAATTATGCAAAAAATCAGATTCAAATATCCACGGGATTTAAATCTGAAAATTATACAGGTATTGCGCGAGATACGGCGCGCTTGCTCAATCTGGAATCCGATCAAAAACGTATCCAGCAACAGGCCGAAAACACACAAATTGCCGCAGACCGCGTTAATTTAATGTGGAGCGCAATGGGGAGTCTCGTTTCACAAACACAAAAGTTTATTGCCGATCTCAGCTCGACCATTTCAAGTTTTGGTCTTCAGGGTGCCGATTTGGTCAATAATGCCACAACAAATTTAAATCAAGTTGCAGGGGCATTAAATACCCAAATCGCAGATCGTTATTTATTCGGTGGTTCCGCCACCCAAACACCACCTGTCGATTTAACAGACCCCGCATTTGGTGGGCAGACTTTCTTAGCCCCAGGGCCATCTATCGCTGACACTGATTATTATCAGGGTAATAATTACCTTCAAAATGTTGAATCGGTCGATGGATTTATCGTCAATTACGGTGTGAATGCCGATAACCCTGCATTTGAAAAAATAATTCGTGCCTATGATTTAATTATCACAAACCCAACCGACCAAGACACACTAGAAGAAGCATTCCGCATTATGCAAGAAGGCGTTGATGATTTAGCCGTTTTACAGGCAAGCACATCCCAAGATGCACAAGTTTTGGAAAGTCAAATTAATGATAATTTAGAAGAGCTAAACCTCATCGACAATCAGATCGTTGGCATTCGTGAGGTTGATGTCGCCGAGGCAAGTGTGAAGTTGAAACAATTGGAAACGCAACTTGAGGCATCATACACGGTGACGGCGGCCTTGTTGAATCTAAAATTAAGCGATTATATTCGTTAATTCAAACTCAATTCATTTCGCGCCACGCTTAACCATCGTGGGATACGATCCCATATGACGCTGTGACTTTCACCTTGATAGGCCACGTGTCCGCTTGTAACAAGATTGTTATATTGAGAATCATTCATCAATTTTAATTTGATTTTATAAACGGCATTTAGCGGTTTTAATCGTCCATCATCTGTTTGTTGAGTTGGAATTTCACCGCCATAGACAGAGGTTAAAATTTCAAATTCAATAGTCTCAACACTCAATTTTTCAACTGATTCAACCTGCACATCGTACCCACCCAATAATTTATAAGCTGGCCGAAAAACCGCTTTATCTCCAATTTCAATTTGATTAATTTGCGTGTCCCTTACATAGGCGGTGATCACCATATCATCTGGTTTAATCAATCGCATGACAACATCATTGGGTTGAATTCCCTGCCCCTCGCGAAGGCCGTTTTTTAAATCAGATATAACACCATCAAATTTTGCATTAATGACCAAATCATCTTTTTTCTGATTTAAATTCTCCAGCTCTTTCCTGAGTGTTTCAATTTCAATGTCCACCCCGCCACGCCTTTCACGATATAAATCAATATTGGTTTGGTCACGCCGTTTTGCATTTTGCATTGCGCTCAAGGCAACCTCCGTTGCCTTGATTTCTCGCTCTAATTCAATGGATGAAAGTGATATTAATACATCACCTTTTTTCACCAATTGCCCTTGTTGGACATGAATTGTTTCAATGATGGATGGCGCAGGCGGATAAACCACCTGATAGTTACGTGCATGTGCCACCGCAGGGAAATGATATGATGTTTGAAGCGGAACTGAGGACCACAAAATAATCCCCATAAAAAAGAGACTCGTGATTAAAAACCGTCTGTTTGAAATAAATTCCATCCGTCTTTCCCACCATATTTTCAATTCATTATAAACGGGCAATCCAATAAACCAAGCCAGCTCCAATATCATGGCTAACAACCCCAATGGTTTCATAAAAACCGCATAGACTAAAACCGCAATCCCAAGGAATAAAAAGAACCGATAAATAATCACCGCATAACCAAATGCGGTTAATCGAAATGCCATCGTTGGTTTGTAATCATGTGGCGGTTCATCCCTTAACCCCAGAAAAATAGACCGCATGGAATGACGCGCATAAGAAATGGCCACCGCATGCAGGTTTTCAATGTCTAGATAATCGGAGAGCACATAATATCCATCAAACCGCATCAATGGATTAAGGTTGATCAACAACGACCCCAAAAGGGAAATCATCACAACCGTAAAACACATAATTTGCCCCAACCCAGGCGCCATAAAATGCCACAAGACAAGCGCGATAGCCGCCAAATAAACCTCGAACCGCACCCCAGCAAGGCCAATCTGCATCCGTGATTTTCGATTGGTGAGGCGCCATGCCCCCGTTGCCTCGGTGTATAATATTGGGTAAAGGATAATAAACGCCACACCCATATGGGGCACCGCCACGCCATTCATTTTTGCAACATACCCATGCGCGAATTCATGAATGATTTTAATAATCATCAATATGAATGCCGTTAATATCGCGCCTTCAATTGTAAAAATATGAATGAAACTGCTGGTAAATTCATCCCATCGCGGCAATGTCATTACAACCCCGATGATTAATAAAACCATCATGAACCAGTGAAATTGCCTGCTTAATAACGGCCTGATAATCGGCAATGTTTTTTGCAAAAAATGGTCTGGATTCAATAACGGAAAGGTGAAATATAAATATCCATGCAACATTTTATTCCACCACGATTTATTGTCCGTTCCCATATTCTGTTGTAATTTTCCATCCAATAATCCATTCATCGCCAAAAATTGGATTAATTGGCCAACATCTTCTTCACTTAATTCTAACGCTGTTTCTTCGTTGATTGTCTTAATCAAATCATCCTGTGTCTTATGGCGATGAAACCGTGACAAACATTCAAATTCAGCCCAACCAATTTTAAAATATTGATTGGATACAGGGTGATATAATGTCCATTGCGGTTGTCCATCATGGCGCGGTGTTGATGGATATATTTTGATCAACGGGTTAAGTGAGGGTAGCGTTTTTTGATCGCTCATCACTATAAACCCGTTAAATTACGAACGGCAATTAGTGGACGACGCAAAAGCGCATACCCAAACACAGACCAATGCGATTTTATTTTGGCCGTGCCTTTCCACCCAATCCGCAAATCATTGGCATTATTATCTAACTGCGCTCTAACCTTATATGTCAGTAACCCATCAGGGTCTGGACTTGCCTCATATCCAATGGATGAAATTGTCGCATCATACCCCTTAAACGGTTGTGTGTTCACATAGAATGAAATTGGTTGTTCATCCTCAATCGGTAATAGTGATTGCGCAGGAATTCTAATCAAAACTTCTTGCTTGCTAGGGTCGGCAATCGTCATGATTTTCTCACCTGTCGATAACGCTCTGCCCTCTAACGCGCTTTTATCCGAAAAAATGGCAACTCCGCCAACAGGGGCAATAATATCCGTATTTTCAAATCGCGTACGCGCATAATCACGATCAATTTTTTTCTTGGCAATGTCCGCACGCAATTCCATTAAATCCTGCTTTTTTTCATCTGAGCGAAGGGATTCCATGCCTGCACGAGACAACGACGCCTGCGCCGCCTTTAAGGCTTGTGTCGTTTTATCCAATTCCGTTTGGATGATTGTTTTATCCATCATGGCGATAATGTCACCCTCGGCAACATTGTCGCTGGGGCTGACATCTATTGTTTCCAAAACACCATCATACGGCATGGTAATAACTACAGCATCACGGGCAACAATTTCCGCAGGGGCCGTGACGCTTAATCGTACTGGAAAGAAAAACAGGATAACAAGCGCGGCAATAATCAATTTTTTATATCGCCCCATCCCCATAATGGACGCCATCATTTTTCCCTTTTGACGCAATTTTATAAGGGAGAGAGAATGCGCGTAACAATCAGAAATTTCGTTTAACAATTCAATTTGCGGGTCGCCAAGTGGTTTATCATTTTCAATCCATAACCCACCAAGAACACCACTCTCACTATCACGAAAAACCACAAGATAATTATGATTGGACGTCCATTCACCGTCACCATCGCGCGGAATGGCCGTTATTTTCTCAGCTTGGCTTGATATATTTTTACGGATTAATGTTTTTAACCATAGGGCATAAGGGCTGTTTTCATCCAATTTCGCCATGCCTGAAATGGTTTTCAAGGAAATTGATGACGAGGAATTAGAAATCCAAAAAATACATTGTTTATAGGGAATTAAGTCATGTGTTTTATTCGCCGCAATAAACCCTAAATCCTCTAAACGGACGGCATCACGAATTTGTTTCTGTAATCCCAATAGGGTGGCAATTTTTTCCATTAAAATGAATGCCCTTTCCTATTGCGTTTGCGTTTCAAGAAACCCTGCAATACCGGCCTCACGGATTTTCGGTATATCCACCGTTATTTGACCACTCATCCCCGGTAATAATGGTTGGTCATAGCCATCCAAACTTGCACGAATTTGGATTGATTGACTAACTGGATCAACTTCGCCATATATCTGTTTGATTTTACCGTTATATTCACGCTCGGTTTCGTTAATAATCAATGATATTGGGGCATCCACATTCACCCAACGCAACGCCCGTGATGGCAATAAAAATTCAACATCCAACGTGCCCTTCGATGCCACCTCCAACAACACACGGTCGTTGCGCGTATATTCATTATCATTCGCCAACTTCTTAACGACACGACCATCATAATCGGCGCGAATAGTGCAATCTTTTATTCTTTGCTCAACAAGCTTTGCCTTTGCCATAGCTTGCTCATTTTCAACTTTTGACTGTGAAACCTCCAAAGTTGAAGACAACTCCATATTAAACAACCGTGATGTGGTTAATTGCTTTTGACCTGCGAATTTTTTCTCTGCTCTTACCGCATTTAATTCGGCTCTCAAATCATCACAGTGATATTCAAGAATGACGTCACCTTTTTTAAAATGATCGCCATTTTTAAAATTGATGGTTTTAATTTTTCCATCGCGACTGCTGGATATAACGGTTTTTGACCGAGGAACCAATACGGCTTCTGCGGTCAATTCTGTCTTCTCAATTTCATACTCAAAATCAAACCCTGATGGTGGATCAACCGAGCCCGATGATGGCTCTAACCCCGCCAATATATCTATGTCATTTGGACTTGCGTCATTTTGGTAAAACTCATTACTTGCAAGCTGAGGCCAATTGGAACTATTATCAAATTTTAATGCTTCACCTTTAAATAATTTCATAATTATTTGTTTTGCATTGATAAACTGGCCATTGGCAAACTCACTTGCGTCGTTATATATATTAGCTGCACTCATGGAAACCATATATGGAACAGACATAACCGCGCCACCAACATCGTATGAGAAGGACACAATTGATTGATACCCGTCATTCAATTCTTCTAACACCCCACCATACGCAACACCCACGGCCTCAACACCATCATCAATAAACGATAGATCAATCGCAATATTCGGCATTTCAATTTGCCCGATTTTTTCAAACTGCCTATCAAATAAATCAGGATAAAAATAATAAGAGACCACACCAAAAATCGCAATGGTGACGACAACGGCGAGCATTAAGAGAGAGCGGATCATAATATTACCCCTCCCTCTTCATCAATATCAGATAGCGATAGCCCAAGTGTACCCACCATATCAACATACGCATTTTGCAATTCCGCAAACGCCTGATTATGCTCAACCTCCTTGGCCATAATTGATGCCTTCGCAATCACAGAATCATACCCAGACCCCGCCCCCAATTTTGTGCGCTCGATAGATGACTTCGCCAATTTTTGTGATATTTTATAATTTGATTTCGCCAAATTAAAATTAGCCTCCGCCAAATCAACACGAATTTTTGCAACGTATATTTGCGCAACAATCGCGGCGGTCAACGCCTGACGACGCTTTACCTCAATCAAATCACGGTTCTTTGCCGCCTCATATCGTTTTGGCAATGTAATTATATCCGTAATGCTTTGTGTAATCGTGGATGTGAAATCAGTCCACGCACGCTCATCCAAAAATTTATTACTATCGTAAAAACGTGCATAAATTAAATTCACACCAGGCAATGTTTTAATCACCTCACGCTGTATTCCACGGCCAGATACATTCGTATTAATGTAACTTTCACGAAGCTCTGGACGATTTTGAAGTGCCACCTCAATAAAACTCTCAAAAGACTTGTTTTTTAATATTTTATCTAATCTTTTGCTATACTCATTCGGCGCCGTTTCCAATGAAATTTCCGTATCCATAGGTAATGCCGATATAGCCCTTAGCTCAGCCTTTGATAGTGACGTTATTTCATATAAATCATTCAATGATTTTTGCTGTCCCAATAATTGCGTGATACGTTGCCCGCCATCGGCGACAGGCATCAATTGATCATTCAATGCCGTTTGTATCGATCTTTCAATTTTGGCGATATCCGCCGACAATTGATGGATTGTTTTCTCAGACTTTTGTCCTGCATAGGCCTGCCAATATGCATTCACAACATCACGCTCGATGTTATGTTGCACCTTGCGCAATCGTTCCATCGCAATCTTCGATTGATCATCTGCATTTTTTTCATCCAAATAGGAAATCGCAACATCAAGAAGATTCCATTGCGCCTTAATATCTCCCAATCGACGGGTTTGCTCTGAGGATGTGGACGGCTCCAACGATTGTGTTCCGGTTAATATTGACTCACTGGATGATGCAGCTTGATTGTTGCGATCTGTAAATGTTCCTGATGCACTAACACTGGGCAGAGCCTCCAATTGCGCGAGTGAAATATTATCCTTGGCCACCAATATTTCCAAAGCGGCTACGCGTGCGTCCAAATTATTATACATCGCACGGTCAATGGCCTTATCCAATGACAACATCACCACACCGCCAGACGATGGTTGAATGTTTGGATATAGAACTTCCAAATCACCCTGAATGGCTTGCTTATGCTCAACACTGCCCACAGTAATTGGCGGTTGAGACGCGCAACCGCTCAACAGAACCCCCAATAAAAGAGTGCGAATAACGCCTGTATTTTTTAACGATCGATCTATAATCATGATAATCCGTGCGGAAACAGCAAGAAGCTTATTCTCCAATTCTACATATTCGTTGAGTTTTGCAAAGAAAAAGGTGCATTTTCTTATATTTTTTATTGATTTTAACAATTTACTAACAGAATCGGTTTATGATTTACCATTAAACAACCAATGAAACGCATTCGCCATGACCGTCTTACAAGAAATTCTTGACCTTAAAACCGAAGTGATGAAGTCAATTATTGGGCAAGAAGAAATTGTCGATCATTTGATGATTTCGATGCTCTCCAACGGTAATTTATTGATTGAGGGATTGCCTGGGCTGGCCAAAACACGCGCCATCAAATCATTGGCCGACAATATGGAATGTGAATTCAATCGTATCCAATTTGCACCCGACTTGGCCGCAAGTGATATTACGGGACGTGAAGTTTTATTCACACATGAAGATGGCCGTCACAGTTATAAATTCGATAAAGGGCCAATATTCGGAAATCTTGTCCTTGCCGATGAAATCAACCGAGCGCCCGCAAAGGCACAATCTTGTTTATTGGAGGCCATGGAAGAACGCCAAGTCACCGTCGCCGCCGTTGCCCATAAATTACCCAAATTATTCATGGTGATGGCGACAATGAACCCATCCTCACAACACGGAACAAACCCGATGGCCGAGGCACAATTAGACCGATTTATGATGCATGCCATTGTTGATTACCCCGACGAGGAATCAGAAGTGCAGGTTTTACGCCTTGTCCGTGGAGAAGAAAAAACCGTTATTGGTGATAAAAAAGAAAAAATAGAAAAGAAAAAAGTAAGCCAAGAGACAATTTTTCAGGCCAGAACCGAAATTGACACCATCCCAATTTCACCAGAGATGGAGCGTTATATCGTCGACTTGGTGTTTGCCACGCGGTATCCCGAACGATATTCCTATCAATTAAAATCATGTATCAAAACGGGCGTTTCACCGCGTGGATCACTCTCCCTCGATCGCGCCGTGCGATCCCATGCTTGGTTTAGGGGATATTCAGAGGTTCAACCAGACAATATCAAGGCGATGATCCATTCCGTCCTTCGACACCGCCTGCCCGTTGCGGACGAGGCCAAGAAAGACAATGTGACATCCGACGTCATTATTGATGAAATTTTGAAGGAAGTTAAAATCCCTTAAACAATAACCGTGTCATCCTGAGGATAGAAACGACGAAGGATCTCATGGCACGATAGAAAGGCGAAAGAGATTCTTCGCTTAACGCTTAGAATGACAAAAAATCTTTATCAAAAATGGTTTGGAACAACTCACTTTGGATATTATTCTCTAACCACGTCTGCATATTTTTATAAGGCAATCCATCAAACCATTCGCGGTCAACATTGGCGCATTGCCGAATAAATGGAAAAATACAAATATCGGTGAGCGTCTGTTCATTTGGCTTTACGACATCATTCAATTTTTTAAAAAACACTTCACAAATATCACGCGCACCTGAACAATTCTCGTCAGAATAACGATTAGGATATTTATATCGATCCAACGTACGTTTAAAGTCCCCGTCATTTTCGGTAACCAACGCGTGGTCAAATTCATCACCGCACGCATATTTGATGATATCCAAACTCTCATCAATCACTCGTCCATCCGTTGTGTGCAAGACAGGAACAGTGCCCTTGGGTGAAATATCCAACATCGCCTGTGGTTTATCTTTCAAACTCACTTCAACAATATCAAATGGAACCTTACCCATCACCAAACCCATCCGTGCCCGCATGGCATACGGGCATCGGCGAAAGCTGTATAAGATATGTTTGCGTTGCGACATGATTTCACTATATAAAAACAAACATGAAATTAAAACCCATCACGTTAGGTGATATCACGATTGAAACGCCAGTATTTCTTGCGCCGATGTCAGGGATATCTGACTTACCATTTCGGGATATGGTGCAATCATTTGGCGCGGGATTAGTGTTTAGCGAGATGATTGCCAGCCGTGAAATGATTAATCATTCCGCCGAAACGCTCCGCATGTCCACACCGCACAACCGTGATTACCCACTCGCCGTTCAATTGGCCGGGTGCGAACCCGATGTGATGGCCGAAGCCGCGAAAATGAACAAAGACCGCGGTGCATCAATTATCGATATTAATTTCGGATGTCCCGTGAAAAAAATTGTCAAAAAATATGCGGGCTCGGCTTTAATGCAAGACGAAGATTTAGCCACCGCCATTATGGATGCGGTTGTGAAGGCCGTGAATATCCCCGTCACAATGAAAACACGTTTGGGTTGGGACGCGCAAAACCTGAATGCGCCATCATTGTGCAAAAAGGCCGAAGATGTTGGCATTCAAATGATTACCATTCACGGGCGCACGCGCGAACAACTTTACACAGGTACCGCCGATTGGAACGCCATCCACGCGGTTCGCGATGCCATATCGCTTCCGTTAATCGCCAATGGAGATATAGACACGATAGACGGTGTTGAAACAGCGTTAGAACAATCCGGTGCAGACGGTGTCATGATTGGACGTGGATGTCAGGGTAAACCGTGGTTTTTATCTCAAGTCATGGAATACACACGGACAGGCATAATGCCCCCTGCCCCTGACAATTTATTGGATATTATCCTAAAACATTATGATGCGATGATTGACCATTACGGCGAAGGCAAAGGCGTGCCCATCGCCCGCAAACATATCGCATGGTATGTCACGGGAATGCGCGGTGCGAATGAATTTAGGGCAGAGGTGAATAAGGTGAAAGATTCAGAAGCAGTTAAGGACATGGTGAAGGAATTTTTTTCTTAACCGTCATTGCCGCGTCGCTATCACTCCTCGCAATGACGTAAAAAAACCCGCCATAAAAGCGGGTTTTGAATTCTTATATATCAATGTCGATTACATCGTGCCGTCTGATTTGGCTTTTTTACGAACCACAGGGGCGACTGATTTATCCAAAATTTCAACCTTACCACCGGCCTTTTCAACCGCGGCAATGGCTGATTTTGTTGCGCCAGTGATATTTAAAGTTACCTTTGATTTCAACTCACCATTCCCAAGCAAACGAACACCGTCAAGCACACGACGAACAACACCTGATTTAACCAATGTTTCTTCAGTGATTGCGCCTTTGGCATCTAATTTTTTGTTATCAATAAATTGTTGTAACTTCGCCAATGTTAATTCGGCATAGTTGTTGTTTGTGCGTGATGTGAAACCACGCTTTGGCAAGCGTTGGTACAAAGGCATTTGACCGCCCTCAAACCCCTTAATTGCAACACCAGAACGTGCCTTTTGACCCTTTTGACCCTTGGATGATGTTTTACCCATACCAGACCCTATACCACGACCAACGCGGCGGCGTTCTTTTACTGATCCATCTTTTGGTGCTATTTCATTTAATTTCATGATTACGCTGCCTCTTCTACAATCTTAACAAGGTGAGGGATTGATTTAATCATGCCTCGCACTGATGGAGTGTCTTCCAATGTGCGTGTCTTGTTCATTTTATTTAATCCCAAACCAATTAATGTACCGCGTTGCGAGTCTGGGCGACCAATTGGCGATCCGATTTGTTTCACAGTCACAGTTTTGCCCGCAGTTTTTTTCGCGGCTGCCTTTGGTGTAGCTGTTTTAGTTACTGCCGCTTTTTTAGCAGGTGTTTTTTTCGCTACTGTCTTTTTTTCTTCAGCCATAATTCTTACTCCTCTGATCCTGCAACTGAACCCGCCATCACTTCGCGATTTGCAATAACATCACCAACTTTTTTACCACGACGTGCGGCAATTTGACGTGGGGATTGAATGTTTTTCAATGCGTCTAATGTTGCGCGAACCATGTTATGTGGATTTGCAGTTCCATTTGATTTTGACACGATATCCTGAATACCAAGTGCCTCAAAAATCGCACGCATCGGTCCACCACCAATAATACCAGTACCAGATGGTGCTGCACGCAATGTCACCTTACCCGCGCCATAACGACCCGTGATATCATGGTGAATTGTACGACCCTCACGCAATGGCACACGCATCATATTGCGTTTTGCATCATCAGTTGCCTTACGAATTGCATCAGGAACTTCCTTGGCTTTACCAGTTCCGAAACCAACTTGGCCTTTACCATCACCAATAACCATCAATGCGGCAAAACCAAAACGACGTCCACCCTTTACCACCTTGGCAACACGGTTAACGGCAACAAGGCGTTCCAGCATTTCTGGGCCTTCTTGCTCTTGGTCTCTTCTTTGTGCTTGATCTTGTCTAGCCATACTCATTCTTCCTTATTTTTAAAACTCTAATCCAGCTTCGCGCGCTGCCTCTGCAACCGCTTTCACACGCCCGTGATATAAAAATTGACCACGGTCAAAAATCACTGTTTTCACTTTGACTTTTTTTGCTTTTTCTGCGATTGCCTTACCAACTGCCGCCGCTGCATCAACATTAGATGTCGATTTCAGACCTTTTTTCACATCCGCATCCATTGTGGACGCTGATACTAAAGTTTTACCCTGTGTGTCATCAATCAATTGCGCATGCATGTGCATTCCTGTGCGGTGAATTGATAAACGAGGCTTACCCTGTTTCAATGCTGTTGCACGAATTTTGTTACGAACGCGGTATTTACGACGCTGTGTTGTTGTTAGCTTAACTTGTGCCATTATTTTTTCTTACCCTCTTTACGAATGATACGCTCATCAGCATATTTAATACCCTTACCCTTATATGGTTCAGGTTTTTTGAATTCACGAATTTCCGCCGCAACCTGACCAACACGTTGTTTGTCGATTCCCGTTACAGTGATTTGTGTGTTTTTCTCAACATCAACCTTAATATCCGCCGGAACATTATAAATAACCTCATGCGAATAACCTAATTGCATGGTTAATGTTTGTCCCTGAACGGCGGCACGAAGACCAACCCCGTTAATTTCCAATTTCTTCTCGAATCCTTTTGAAACACCGATACAAAGATTGTTAATCAAACGCCACGTTGTTGCCCACATTGCGTTGGCAAATTTTGTTGATGTTGTTTTTTCAACCAAAACACCATTATCGTTTACGGCAGCTTTCACCTCATCAACCATTGTTAATGATAGCTCACCGAGTTTACCTTTGGCTTTGACAACCTGACCAGTGATGTTGATTTCAACACCCTCTGGGATAGCCAATTCATTTTTTGCAATACGTGACATTTTTTCTATACCTTATATTTTAGAAGACCTGACAAAGGACTTCACCACCAACATTTTCAGAGCGCGCTTTGGAATCTGTCATCACACCCTTAGGTGTTGTGACAATTGATGTCCCAAGGCCATTATGAACACGTGGCATTGTTTTTACAGATGAATAAACACGACGACCAGGCTTTGAAATTGTTTTCAATTCACGGATCGCAGGTTGACCTTCTGTATATTTCAAATCAACACGAAGAACAGGGTGTCCTTGGTCGCTTTTCTCTTCAACAAAACCGCGGATGTATCCTTCGTTCGTTAGAACATCAAGAACATTCTTGTTTTGTTTTGACGCGCTTGTGTAAACAGAAGCCTTGTGACGGGCAATTCCATTTCTGATGCGTGTCAACATATCACTGAGGGGATGACTCTGTGCCATAATATATA
>CAYGLI010000034.1:0-17246 GCA_964350795.1 uncultured Micavibrio sp. | reverse complement strand
AAAGAATGGTGAAGGGCGAATTAACCTTGGTTTCTTAAAATCCTCATGCTAAAAATAAGGCATGAAAAAACACATATACAAACCAAAACCCATTAGCGGTTTCCCCGAATGGTTACCCGAAGAACGCCTTGTTGAACAACAATGGTTGGATCATATCCGCAAGGTTTTCGAATCTTACGGATATTGTTCCATCGAAACACCCGCGGCAGAGGAAATTGACGTTTTAACCGCAAAGGGTGAAACGGATAAAGAAATTTATACTCTGACACGTTTGCAAGCGACCGAAGAGGACAAAAAAGAAGCGCGCATTGGCCTGCATTTCGACCAAACCGTTCCCTTTGCCCGTTATACGGCGATGCATTTTAATGAATTGGATTTTCCATTCAAACGATACGCCATGCAAAAGGTTTGGCGCGGTGAACGTCCACAATTGGGTCGTATGCGTGAATTTTATCAATGCGATATTGATGTTATCCATGTTGATAACCTCCCCCTCCATTTCGATGCCGAAATGCCAGCGGTGATTTATGAAGCGTTAGAAGGATTAGATATTGGACGAATACAGATTAAAATTTCCAACAGAAAGATTTTGTCAGGAATATTAGATTTTTTTGATTTTATGAATGAAGAGATTTCCATTCAAATAATGAGAAACCTTGATAAGAGAGATAAGTTACAAACGGATTACGAGATGTATTACGACTTGGAGAATAGGATTGTTAAAACAGGATTAATTACAAGTGATGAATATGATAGATTAGAACCAGTTTTGATTGAGTTTCTAAAAATCGCTGATACCGATATCACATCAAGTGAAAAACTATTTGAATTATTTACAGGGTCTTCGGAAATTGATTCTTCAAATCCTATTTTGAAAGAAGGCATTGAAGAGCTCGCATTTGTATTAGGCCAACTTTCACACTTGCCAAATGGTTCCGTGGTAGCCGACCTCTCAATCGTTCGTGGTCTCGATTATTACACGGGCACGGTTTATGAAACGCGTTTACTCGACATTCCTGAATTCACATCATCAGTCTGTTCGGGCGGGCGGTACGATGATTTGGCGGGATCATATATTAACAAACATCTTCCCGGTGTTGGGATTTCAATCGGGTTTACGCGTTTGTTTGATGTGTTGCGTCACAACGGATATATCAAAAACACGAAAAAAACCCCGACGGATGTTTTGGTTGTATTGCCGAATGAAGACACACGTACACTGGCCAATGATGTCGCCCATACACTGCGTCAAAACGGCAATAATGTCGAGGTGTACCACATGCCGCAAAAAATAAATAAACAATTCCAATATGCCGAGAAAAAGGGAATTCCATATGTGTGGTTCCCTGATTTATCAGAGGTCAAAAATTTGGAAACAGGGGAACAGTTAAAGGCGGACGCAAAGATATGGACAACGAAGATATAAAGCGCAAAATAGTCAAGGCAAGGCAGGCAAAACCAAATCAAGGCCATGCAAAAACCGCAATGGGTGCGCTTGACCTCACATCACTGAATAGTGATAAAACGATTGCGGATATTATGGTTTTTTGTGAAAAGGCTAAAGGCGGACATGTTGCCGCCGTATGTGTTTATCCAAATATGGTGCGTACAGCCGCCGAATTTTTACGAAGCCATAATGTTGAAGTTGCAACAGTTATTAATTTTCCATTCGGTGACAAAACGAATGAGGGTGATATTGCAACACCTGAAAATACAGCTAAGGCGATTAAACAAGCAATCGCCAACGGCGCAACCGAAATTGATATGGTGATGGATTATAAAGATTTCACCGAAGAAAATGCTCAAAAATTATCACGTGCTTGCCGCAAGGCGTGTGATGAAGGTAAAGCCAAAATGAAAGTGATTTTGGAAGTCGAGGACGGTATTGCATCAACTGATCTTGCGGTGCGATGTGAACTTGCCATCAAATGTGGGGCGGATATGATTAAAACCTCAACGGGAAAATATCCTGAAAAAATGAATGATTTTGAAAAGATGGAGTCTGTTTTAATCATGCTCAACACAATCAAAAAACAAAGCGACGGGCTCAATGTTGGGCTTAAAATTTCTGGCGGTGTGAATGGTGAAAATTACGCGCAATACCTCGCGCTTGTTGGACAAGAAATGGGACAAGATTTTGTGTCAAATCCGAAATTATTCCGCTTTGGCGCAAGTGCTTTATATGATGATTTGAAATTGTCACTGGATAAAAACACATCTATGATGCCTCAACGACAAAAAGCAACATTAGGATATTAAAACATGACAAACGCATTTGTATTTCCAGGGCAAGGAAGCCAATCTTTAGGGATGGGAAAGGCATTGGCCGACTCCAACGCCATCGCCAAAGAAGTCTTCCAAGAGGTGAATGATGCGCTAAACCAAGATTTAACCGCGATTATGTGGGGCGAAGACGGCGATGCACTAAACCTAACCGAAAATACGCAACCTGCATTAATGGCGGTGTCCGTTGCGGTGGCGCGTGTTTTGGAATCCCAAGGCGGGTTTGCGTTGGCGAATAAGGGCGCATATGTTGCCGGGCATTCATTGGGTGAATATTCGGCGTTAACATCCGTTGGTGTTTTATCATTGGCCGATACAGCGCGGTTGTTAAAATTACGCGGACAGGCGATGCAGCGTGCCGTGCCTGTTGGACAGGGCGCCATGGCGGCGATATTGGGATTGTCATTCGATGATGTTTTATCAATTACACAGGACGCGCGATGCGAATTGGCCAATGATAATTCCGATGGCCAAGTCGTGATTTCGGGGTCAAAAGAAACGATTGAGACCGCATGCGCGATGGCAACAGAAAAAGGCGCAAAACGTGCCTTGATGTTACCCGTATCCGCGCCGTTTCATTGTTCATTGATGCAACCCGCGGCAGACGAAATGCGCGATGCCTTGAATGATACACAATTTAACGCGCCATCATTACCCGTTGTTGCAAACGTAACCGCAAGCGCAGAAACAGATGAAAATAAATTACGTGATTTGTTGGTAGACCAAATCACAGGTCGCGTAAGGTGGAGAGAATCCGTAGAATGGATGGGCAATAATGGTGTGACCAACATGGTTGAACTAGGCTCAGGAAAAGTGCTCTCTGGTTTGGCTCGCCGTATCAATAAAGACATCACATGCGCAAATGCCGAAACACCGGACGATATTGAACAATTATTAGAAGCATTAGAGTAAAGTTATTGTCATTCTGAGCGATAGCGAAGAATCTTATTTGACTTCAATGGGATCCTTCGTCATTCTTCCTCAAGATGACAAAATAGATGAAAAGGATAAATAATCATGTTCGCATTAACAGGTAAAAAAGCATTAGTCACGGGCGCAACAGGCGGAATTGGCGGGGCAATCGCCAAGGCATTACAAGCGCAAGGCGCAACCGTTGGAATTTCAGGCCGTAATGAAAACAAATTGAAAGCACTCCATGATGAAATGGGCGGACGCCATGTGCATATTCTTCCCGCTGATCTCTCTTCTTCAGAGGCCGCGTCTGATTTGATTGCGCGCGCGACCGAGGCGATGGGCGGTGTTGATATTTTGGTTAATAACGCTGGTTTAACACGTGATGGTTTGTCGATGCGCATGAAGGATGATGATTGGAATGATGTGATTGACGTGAACATGACATCGACATTCAAATTGGCGCAGGCCGCGCAACGTGGCATGATGAAACAACGCTTTGGCCGTATCATTAATATTGCATCCGTTGTTGGTGTCACGGGTAACCCAGGACAATGTAACTATGTCGCGTCAAAGGCCGGGATGATTGGGTGGTCAAAGGCCATGGCGATGGAGGTTGCATCACGTGGCATCACCGTCAATTGTGTCGCACCCGGATTTATTGCAACGGCAATGACCGATGCATTAAATGATGATCAAAAGGCAAAAATTAATTCCATAATCCCTGCAGGGAAAATGGGGACATCCGATGATATCGCCTCGGCGGTTGTGTATTTGGCCTCGGATGAGGCCGGATATGTCACGGGAACAACCCTGCACGTGAATGGCGGAATGGCCATGATTTAATCATTTTGTTATTTAATAGCCTTATTAAACATGCTATATTGCTGCTATGCAAAAAGACATAAATTACGATCTGATTATATTTGACTGTGACGGAACATTGGCCGATTCTGAGATCGCGCATAACACCGTTTTGGTTGAACAACTCCATGCCCTCGGTTTAACCGAATATACATTAGAAAAATGTATGGAAACATATATGGGGCGGGCGGTCACGGACATTGTTGAATCGGTAGAAAAAAATTATTCGGTGCGCTTTCCTGATCATCATTGGAAAACAAATCAAGCACGCTTTAAAGAATTATTACCTAACAATATTACCCTTGATTCCACATGCCGTCCGTTATTGCAAAAACTGCATGATGCGGGTCAAAAAATCGCCGTGGGGTCAAATGGCACACGCGACAATGTGATTGAAACCATTACCGCGGCGGGGTTTAAAGAATTCTTCCCTGATGATTTTATTTTTACGTTTGAGGCGGTTGAAAACCCAAAACCAGCCCCCGATTTATATTTACATGTTTGCGAGGCTATGCACACCGCCCCACGTCACGCGGTTGTTATTGAGGATACCGTGCCCGGCGCCATGGCTGGCATTGCTGCAGGCATCGATACAATAGGTTATGTCGGCCTAACCCACCGCGAAGGCCAAGCCCAACGCCTAAAAGACATCGGATGCAAATACATCATCGAAACGATGGGTGAGTTGAATGATATACTTAGCTTAAATCAAAAAGTAGCATAGTGTTTTTTTATGCACTTACCTTTGGTAAACCCCTTATCCACAAGGGCTATAGCTGTGAAATGATTAGGGGTTGAACCATTTTACAAATCGGCTATTGTTTTTCTCGAAACTCTCTGCTAAATAACGGCAGTCTTTAATAGATTTGAGTAAACAAAATAAAGGAATAAACTCATGAGCGATATTGCTGAACGCGTTAAAAAAATTGTGTCTGACCATCTTGGGGTAGACGAAGAAAAAGTTGTTGAGAATGCAAGCTTCATTGACGATCTTGGTGCTGATTCATTGGACACTGTTGAATTGGTTATGGCATTCGAAGAAGAATTTAATGTTGAAATCCCTGATGATGCTGCGGAAAAAATCCAAACTGTTGGTGATGCTGTATCTTTCATTAAGGAAAATTCAGGCGAATAACATTTTCGGAAAATCTTTTTTGATTTTTTGATGTTATCAATTTATTTAATCCCCGCTATAATGCGGGGATTATTACATTAATAAGGACAAGGCATATGAGACGTGTTGTGATTACAGGAATGGGTATGGTTTCACCATTGGGTATGGGTGTTGACCATAATTGGGCGGCGATTACCAATGGAAAAAGTGGTATTTCAACGGTGCAACATTTTGATGTATCCGACATTCCGTCCAAAATTGCAGGGGTTATCCCACGTGCCGACGAAGAACAAAATGATGGTACATTTTGTGCCAATACATATGTTGAATTTAAAGAGCAAAAGAAAATGGATGAATTCATTATCTTTGCCATGGCCGCGGCGCAAGAAGCCGTAGAGGATTCAGGGTATGTCGCCGATACGGATGAAAAGGCATGCCGCACGGGTGTTTTGATCGGTTCAGGAATTGGTGGCCTTCAAACCATCAATCAAACATCATTGTTGATGGAAGAAAAAGGCACACGCCGTATTTCACCGTTTTTTATTCCGTCCTCTCTTATCAATTTGGCCTCGGGTCATGTATCTATCAAATATGGGTTTAAGGGGCCAAATCATTCTGTGGTCACGGCCTGTGCCACGGGAACACACGCGATTGGGGATGCCGCGCGGTTGATTATGTTTGGCGACGCCGATGTCATGGTGGCTGGTGGTGCCGAAAGCTCGGTCAATCGAATCGGCATGGCTGGATTTGCCGCGGCGCGCGCATTATCCACGGGGCATAATGAAACACCAGAACAAGCATCACGCCCATTTGATGATGGCCGTGATGGATTTGTCATTGCCGAGGGCGCAGGGATTGTTGTGTTGGAAGAATATGAACATGCCAAGGCACGTGGCGCAAAAATCTATGCTGAGGTCAAAGGATACGGCCTATCAGGCGATGCCAATCACATTACCGCCCCTGCCGAAGATGGCAATGGTGGTTTTCGCGCCATGGAAGGTGCGATGCGGAACGCAGGCGTTAACCCCGAAGACATCCAATACGTAAACGCACATGGCACATCCACACCCGTTGGTGATGGAATCGAGGCCAAAGCGGTGAAGCGTATGTTTAAAAATTCATTGGATTCCTTATCCATGTCATCAACAAAATCCGCCATTGGTCACCTGTTGGGTGCGGCGGGCGCGGTTGAGGCGATATATTCCGCCAAGGTGATTGAAACAGGCATTATCCCACCAACATTGAATTTGGATAATCCGTCTGAAACATGCCAAGGTATTGACCTTGTGCCGCATACTGCCAAGGAAAAGAATGTGACGACGGTGTTATCGAATTCATTCGGATTTGGTGGAACGAATGCGTCAATTATTTTAAAGAAAGTTTAGATTATGAATTATATAAATCCAGAAATAGATACTCTTGCAAGTGATAGAAGGCTCGATGATCTTCGTGCGCTTCCTATTTCATCGCAAGATATTATTGCTTCAGATGTTTTTAACAAAATGGTAAAAAATCCGCAACAAAGTGAGATCGGCAAATTACGGTTGATACGACATGACATGGCGTTGTTTAGGCAGTCATTAAATCTTTAAAACTTTGCGTCCTTTGCGTTTTAAAAAACCAAGGAACACTGTCTTGCAAGTGTGATTCTTAATTGGATAAAATATAGTCATAAGTTGACACTTGACTGTGATTTATAATTCGCTACTGTTTTGTTTATGTTATTTGATAAACACAAAATTCGCACTGCAAATGGAGAAATTCCTAAACTGAGCATACGTTTTCGCAATGCCGTTCTTTTTGCGTGGGGTGACATCAAAGCTGGTGTCTGGGATACATTAGAAACAAGATTTCCGTCACTTGAAAAGGTTAAAGATTACCTAGACCAAGATCGGTTAATAGTGATTGAAACACAAAATGGCAACAACTACGAAAAATTGAAAATTCAAAGTCCAAAGGGAATTAATAAAGATGATTGGGAACATCTAATAGTTGCCAAATTAGGTGAACCACCACACAGATTAAAAGAAATAATGTTAATGAACACAGATTTGTGTTTCTGGTACGTAGAAAATTTTGAAGGTAAAATTCCACCAGAAAAAGCAATAGAGAGAATGCATGAGCAAGAAATTCCTGAACGAGACATATTACTAAATATGTTTAAAAATTCATTATCCAATAAAGATAAAAACCGACTAGAAGTAAAATAGTCACTCTTCGCTAACTCGTTTCTTTGCGGTAAAATAAAACTTTGCGTGACTTTGCGTCCTTTGCGTTTAAAATAAATTCATGAAATTTATTCTTGGACTATTTTCTCTCTCCTATCTTTTAATTATCGGTTTTGCCATTGCGATTGGTGGGTTGGTTGCGGTCTTTCAAATGCCGGGGCCGTTAGATAACCCTCTCGAAATTCAGGTGATGCGTGGCGAGGGCGTGCGCGACATTGCCGAAAAATTAGAACGTGAAGGCGTTATCCTCAGTCAATATCCATTTATGGTTGGCGCAAAATTAAAAAACAGAGGCAAGCCATTGCAAGCGGGTGAATTTTTAATCCCTGCACGATACAGCATGTCAAACGTTCTGGATATCCTGCAAAATGGTAAAACAATCCAACGTAAATTCACTATCCCAGAGGGAAAAACATCTTGGGAGATTGTACAAATTTTGAATGAAAATGAATTTTTAACGGGTGAAATAGAAAATATTCCACCCGAAGGGTCATTGATGCCCGATACTTATTTTTTTGCCAAGGGCGATACGCGTATGGAAAAAATCGCCCGTATGCAAGGCGCTATGAATGATTTTATCGCCGATAAAAAACCAGAAGCATTGCCGTTTGATACGATGGAGGAAGTGTTGATTTTGGCCTCTATCGTTGAAAAGGAAACATCCGTGGCGGATGAATACGCCAAGGTTGCGGGTGTGTTTATCAATCGTTTGAATGTCGGCATGCCCTTGCAGACCGACCCGACGGTCATTTACGGCATCACGCGCGGGAAACATAAAAATGATGGCAAAGGGCCATTGGGTAGGCGATTATTGACCAAGGATGTTCAAAAGGATACCGATTATAATACCTATACCCGCCCGGGTTTAACCCCAACGCCTATCTGCAATCCTGGGCGTGATGCGATTAACGCGGTGTTGACCCCTGCGACACATGATTACCTCTATTTCGTTGCGGATGGTACGGGTGGACATGCGTTTGGCAAGAGTTATAAAGAGCATCAAGCCAACGTCGCCAAATGGCGAAAGATTAGAAACGCACAGTAGCCCCATCCCTGAATGTCATTCCCCGACTTGTTCGGGGAATCTACTCCATCATTTTGAAACTACAGCATGGATCCCCTTACAATTTGCTATCGCAAATTCAGGGGATGACAATTTTTTATTTTTGAGTCGCAATTTGTGGTCTGATTTTGTAATGTGACAAAATGAATTCAGCCGTTGAAATGCTCCGTGATAATAAATCCGAAAATGACGATGTTACTATTCGTACCCTCCCTCATAATTTAGAGGCGGAACAGGCGCTATTGGGTGCTATCCTAGAGGATAACCGCATTATCGAGGATTTCTCAGACTATCTGCGCCCTCAAAATTTCTTTGTGCCTGTCCATCAACGTATTTACGATGCAATTTTGAAAATTATTGAACGTGGGCAAAATGCCGATGCGGTCACGCTCAAGGCATATTTTGAAAAAGATGTAGAATTAAAAGATGTAGGGGGTGCGGATTATATTAGTGACCTTGCTGGTTCAGTCGTATCCATCATCAATGCCAAGAATTACGCACAAATAATTTACGATTTGTATATTCGCCGTGAATTGGTGGCGATTGGGCGTGATGTTGTAAATGATGCGTTTGAACAAGATATCGATGCCAGTGTTGATGATTGTCTGCAGGGCGCGGAAAAACGCCTGTATGATTTGGCGGAATCGGGTGGAAATTCAGGTGGTTTTATCACCATGAAGGATGCGGTTGGAATTTCCATCCAAATGGCGGAAAAGGCATTTAAAACCGATGGGAATGTCACGGGTGTGACAACGGGGTTACGTGATTTTGATAAACGCCTTGGGGGGTTGCAACCATCCGATTTATTGATTTTGGCCGCGCGACCCGCGATGGGTAAAACATCGCTTGCGGTGAATATCGCCTATAACGCGGCCAACGCATACGCCAAATCGGGTGGTGAAGAGGGCGGTCGCGTGGGTGTGATTTCGCTTGAGATGTCGTCCGACCAATTGGCAACGCGTTTGCTATCCTCCCTATCGGGTATTCCATCCGAAAAAATGCGGACGGGGTCGTTCAATGCCGATGATTTTTACCGCATGGTCGAGGTCTCGGGATGGTTGGCGCAAATTCCATTATATATTGATGACACACCCGCACAAACAATCACCGCCGTGAGGACACGGGCCCGCCGTATGAAACGGAAACATGGTTTGGAATTATTGATTGTTGATTACCTGCAACTCCTCCGTGGGACAGGGTCAAAACAAGGGAATGAAAACCGTGTTTTAGAGGTCTCCGAAATCACCCGTGGGTTAAAGGCGATTGCCAAGGAATTGGAAATTCCCGTGGTGGCGTTGTCACAATTATCGCGAGGTGTTGAAAGCCGCGAGGATAAACGCCCCATGCTATCCGACCTTCGTGAATCAGGATCGATTGAACAGGATGCGGATGTGGTGATGTTTATTTACCGCGAGGAATATTACCTGCAAGGCCAAGAACCCGACCAAGGCGACACAACAAAACACGCCGAATGGGAAGATAAAATGAACAAGGCGCGTAACATCGCACAAGTTATCATCGCCAAACAACGGCATGGGTCAACAGGCGTGGTCGACCTACGTTTCGACGGACAATTCACGAGATTCGAAGATTTGGATAAATATCATAATGAGCAGTTGTAATCCATTGATTTTATTTTAAAATACTTGTTTTACTTAGTTCGTTTGCAATTTTTGTTTTCATGCTGCTTTTTCTTTCGTTTTTTATTTCAAATTCACGATATTATAATATGATTTTATTCCTATTTTGTCAAGATGACTTTTAAGCAGAATTCTGGTAAAAAGAAAATATGAAATTATTTCCTGAATCCAGTGATCTTCCGTTATATGCACGTTCATTAAAAGGAGATATACCAAATAGAGCCATTCCATTTATTTGGTATTTTGTGAAGTCGTTAAAAGGTTACTATATTTTTCATTTTTGTGTTTTTTTTATAGCGCTTGTTCTTATGGCATTAGAGCCAATATTTTTTGGAATGAGTATTGATATTTTATCATCGGATCAATCATATGACTCTAAATTTAATAGTCTGTTGATGATTATCGTTGCCTATATCGTGCTTTGCCAAATTTTATCCAGATTAGGGTGGCAATTAGGACATTATACCGAAACAAAAACACGCCCGTTGTTACGTGGTATTATTCAACAAAAACTATCGGATTACCTTTCAAATCATAGTACAAATTTTTTTCAAAATGAATTTGCTGGTCGGTTATCTGGTAAGGTTTTGGAAATGCCGTCGGAGGCGGTTAGTATCGTTGACGATATTATGAATCCAATTTTATTTTCATTCGTAAATATAACGATTGCGATCATTGTTTTATCAACAATTCATATCAGCCTTGGTTTAACGATTATAGCCTATGCTTGTCTTGTATCAACTGCGGTTTATTTTGCCATACCAAATATCACTAAGAAGGCAGATATTGCCACATCAAAGACACAGGCAACAAGAGGGCTTTTTGTCGATAATGTTTCTAACAAAATATTAGCGAAAATATTTTCTCGTAAGATTTATGAAAGCCGTCGTTTATCAACCGCCCTTATCGCGAATACAAAGGCCAATTCAGATGAACAAAAGGCTTATTTTTTCTTATGGCAAAAACAGCATATTTTGAATGCCTTTATGCAGGTTATTATTCTAATATTGTGTCTTTACCTAGCGATTAACGAAAAAATAACCGTCGGGCAATGTGCTACGGCTTTAACCTTTGGATTAATGCTTATCAGTAATGGTTGGTGGTTACTTCAGGTTATGACAGTTTTTTTTAGTCGTTTTGCAACGATTGAAGATGGGCTTCGGACAATTATTCAACCCTTTGAGGTCAAAGATATTGAAAATGCGAAATCACTTAAGGTCAAGACGGCTCCGCCTATATCTATAGAAAATATTAAAAAATCCTATGGTGATAATATAGTTTTTAATAATTTTTCTTTAAATATAGAGGCTAAAAGTAAGGTTGGGTTTATCGGACGTAGTGGGGCGGGGAAAAGTTCATTAGTGAATTTGTTAATGCGATTGTTTGACGTTGAAAATGGAATTATCAAAATTCATGGTCACGATATATCAATGGTTACGCAAGAATCATTGCGGAATAATATTTCATTTATCCCTCAAGACACATCACTCTTCCACCGTTCCCTCATGGACAATATCCGTTATGGCCGATTGGGCGCCACGGATGCCGAAGTCATTGAAGCGGCGAAACGAGCGCATGCGCATGATTTTATATCCGAATTATCCAATGGGTATGACACGATGGTGGGAGAGCGCGGGGTGAAGCTGTCAGGTGGTCAACGCCAACGGATTGCGATTGCAAGGGCGATATTAAAGGACGCGCCGATATTGATTTTGGACGAGGCAACAAGCGCGCTGGATTCCGAATCTGAAAAACTAATTCAAGATAGCTTGAAAGATTTAATGAAAGGCAAAACCGTTATTGCCATCGCGCACCGCCTATCAACAATCGCCCATCTTGATCGCCTCATCGTAATGGATAAGGGACAAATTATTGAGGATGGCACGCATGATGACTTGTTGAAAAAAGATGGTCACTACGCCAAACTTTGGGCGATGCAATCAGGTGGCTTTTTACAAGGATAATCAAACATGAACGACACACGCAAACGTGGATATTTTGGTATTGGGGTTGAGGGCATTACAAAGCCTCAAAATTTGGGCAATATGGTGCGGTCTGCCCATTCATTTGGTGCGTCTTTTTTCTTTACCGTTGGGGCGGAATTGAATGTCAAAAAAGTGCGTGAATCTGACACGTCAAAGGCATGGCAAAATTTACCGTTTTTTGAATATGAAACGCGTGATGATTTTATGTTGCCCAAAAAATGTTCGCTTGTGGCGGTTGAATTTACCGAGGATTCGATTGAACTTCCCTCATTTCGTCATCCGCAATCGGCGGCGTATATTCTTGGCCCCGAAATGGGAAATGTATCGCCCGAAATGATGGAACGCGCCGACCATGTGATAAAAATTCCGATGCAGTTTTGTATCAATGTTGGCGTTGCAGGGGCATTGGTGATGTATGACCGTTTAATGTCCACAGGCCGATTTGCCCCGCGCCCCGTTATGGCGGGCGGCCCAACCGAAGAATGGGAGCCACCACAAGAGGGATTGCGTCTTTTTTTGCGCTCAAACCGCAATAAACAACCAAAGAAAAAGTAATATTTCTAACGTACGAATGGATTAATCAATGTGCCTAATATCCCTGTGAAATGCAGGGGCGCACTGGTAACCGCCAAACATACACATCCATGTGTGTCATCGGCGATCGGTTTATGGGCGTGGTTGTGCCCTTCCTCGACGGCTAAATCACCGCGGTGATATGATCCGGTATTATCATGGAATGCACCATCCAAAACCAATGTGAGTTCCAATCCATCATGAGAATGTTCCAACACTGATTTTCCAGGTGCCATGCGTAATAATTGCGCCTTTTCACGTTTATTGCATGGAACGGGAATATCAAAATAATCAATCCCAGGCGCCAATGTTTTCCATTGAATGTCATCAAGCCCACAATTGGTATAGTGGGTGAGGGGGTTTGGTTGCACCATGCATGATGTTGCGGGTTTTGATTTGAATGGCGTATCGGCCTCAATTGTCTCTAAAATATTTGACAGGCATTTGTTTGAAACGGTTTCAGGGGCGCACTCGCTCTCTAACAACTCACCACCCATGGATGCACAGGCCAATGATGTTGCGCGTGCGGATGGGTTAAGGGTGAGGTAGCTGTCGACCAATAATGTTTGGGCACATGACAAATTCCCCGCGGCATAATCAACCATAATGGCATCAAATGTTGCGTCATGTTCGTTTGCAAGGTTGCTTGGTATTCCAATCATTTTTATTCTTTACTCTTCTTTATTATTTTTATTCCAACCATGTTTTAACCGTTCCATCGCCAATCGCATTCTGGATTTCACCGTACCCAACGGGATTTTATTTTTATTTGCAATTTCCTGATGGGTTAAACCCTGAAAATAAGACTGGCGGATGATTTTGGCTTGTTCCTCTGGCAATTTATTCACTATACCCTGTATACGGTTTGCGATGTCGTTTTGGATCACTTTTTCATCAGGTAAAATATCATCGTCCGCCTCGGTATCGGGCAAGAATTCCACAGGGTCTTCGGCACGGCGAATATCCTTGCGTAAATAATCAATACGTTTGTTTCTGGCGATTGTATAAATCCACGTTGCCGCGCTGGCCTTTTTTGGATCAAATTGTACGGCCTTTCGCCATACCATGACAAACACTTCTTGAACCAATTCCTCGGCCGTGTCGGCATTTAATCCCTGTTGCATATAAAATGATTTTAGGCGTCCAGAGTAATAATCAAACAAACGAACAAAGGCTTGTTTGTCTTTATTTTTCGCAATATCAACAATATCATCATTATAGGAATGTTTTATATCGCCGTCAGTTGTTTCAAGTGCATAAGCCATCTAAGGTCTATTATTACCAATGAAAAGCAGGAAGTCTATGGTAATTTATCCACATGATGTGGAAACAGTCATAAACCCCTCTTGGTCTTGCCATTTTTCTGCCGTATGATACGTGTGAAATATAGATATTAAAAAAAAATTTAAACGGAGACTAAACAATGACCTTACGTCGCTCGATTTTGACAATGACCGCCTTGGCTACAATTGGAATTGCATCTGTTGCCAATGCACAAACACCACAATTAATTGGAAATTACGGTGATTGGGCGGCATACAGCTTTACTGAAAACGGCAATAAGGTTTGCTACATGGTTTCACAACCGACCAAGGCCGAGGGCAATTATTCCAAACGCGGTGATATTTTCGCCTTGATTACGCATCGCCCTGGCGAAAAAACAAAAAATGTCTTCAGCTATATCACTGGCTATACTTATAAAGAGGGCAGCGACGTGACGGTGAATGTAAATAATGAAAAATTCACGCTTTTTACACAAAAAGATATGGCGTGGGCACCTGATCAGGCAAGTGATAACAGAATTACGGACGCTATCCGTAAGGGGTCAAGAATGGTCGTAAAGGGATCGTCATCACGTGGAACGCTCACAACCGATACATTTTCCCTTAAAGGCTCTGGTGGAGCACATGACGCCATTAATAAGGCGTGTGGGGTTTAATTAAAAAATCACCAACGCGCCAAAGATGGCGAATAAATAAAAGATAGAATATCCAAACATACGACGGGCGCATTTGTGTCCGTCTTTTTCTTTGAATGTTTGAATGGCGGATAAGACAAATAATGCGTTTAACAAAACCGCAGAGATTAAATATCCCATCCCAACCAATCCTGTGAAATAGGGCGCAAGGCATAATGGAAACAGGATAAGCGTATAGATGATCATTTGAATTTTTGTATATCGTTCACCATGGGTGACCGTCATCATGGGGATGTCGGCGCGTTTATAGTCCTCGTTGGCAAATAATGATAAAGCCCAAAAATGGGGGGGTGTCCAAAAAAAGATAATGGCGAATAGGATAATTGAATCGATGGATATATCACCCGTTACCGCCGCCCACCCAATCATGGGGGGAAACGCGCCGGCCGCACCGCCAATGACGATATTTTGCGGGGTGGTGCGTTTTAACCACATGGTGTAAATCACGGCGTAAAATAGTATGGCAAATGCCAATATCCCCGCGGCCATCCAATTAATCGCCAATCCCATCACCATAACGGATAACAGGCATAGGATAATGGCAAAGGCCAACCCTTCGGCGGCGTGAATTTTGCCTGATGGGATGGGGCGATCCTTGGTACGGGTCATAATCGCGTCGATATCGCGGTCATACCACATATTAATTGCGCCCGATGCGCCCGCGCCAATCGCCAACGTCAATGTGGCAATCACGGCCAAAAACGGATGCATATCACCAAATCCAGGTGCCAAAATCATACCGCATATACCCGTGAACACAACCAACGTCATAACACGTGGTTTTAAGAGATTAAAAAAATCCGCAACCGTTGATTGTTCCTCAAGAATAGCTGTTTTGATTGTCATGAAAAACACCATACAGGAACAAATAAATCTTCGCCATTGAATAAATATTCCATTTTGCCACCATATATGTCATAAGCACGCATGCTTAATATTACTGACCTACACTATAATATCGGACAACGTACAATTATTGAGAATGGCAATGTGTGTATTCAAGATGGATGGCGCGTTGGTGTTATCGGTCATAATGGTGCGGGCAAATCAACCTTGTTTAAATTGATATCGGGGGATTTGGATGCCGATAGTGGCATTATAAGCATTGGGTCAGGCCAACAAATGGGCATGGTGCGTCAGGATATGCCCGAAACGGATGATGCCTTATTGGATGTTGTTTTGGCGGCCAATACCGAAATGGCGGATTTGTGGAAACGCACAGAAACGGAAACAGACGGTAATAAAATCGCTGAAATTTTTCAAAGGTTAGAAGAGCTTGATGCCTATAGCGCGCCCTCAAAGGCATCTATTTTATTGACGGGATTGGGGTTCAAGCCCGAGGAATTATCCATGCCGTTTTCATCATTCAGTGGTGGATGGCGAATGCGTGTGGCGTTGGCTGCCGCGTTATTTGTTGAACCTGAAATATTATTACTTGATGAACCAACCAATCACTTGGATTTAGAGGCTATTATGTGGTTGGAAACTTACCTTTTAAATTACCGCCATACATTAATGATCATTTCGCATGACCGTGAATTATTAAATAAATGTATCGACCATGTCATTCATGTCGATAAAATGCAACTTACTCTCTCGACAGGGAATTACGATACGTTTGAACGTGAGCGAGCGTTAAAGGCAGGATTGCAGCAAAAAATGCATGAAAAGCAAGAGGCCGCCCGCGCCCATATGCAATCATTCGTTGACCGATTTAAGGCGCAGGCCAGCAAGGCACGCCAAGCGCAAAGCCGTATGAAGGCCTTGGAAAAAATGAGTATTGTTGATGCGGTTATTGCGGATAGGACGGTACAATTTACCTTCCCTGACCCCAAACAAATCGCATCACCAATGATTTCTATTAACCGTGCCGATGTTGGATATAACGACAACGCCCCTGTTTTAAAACGTATTCACAGAAATATTGATAATGATGATCGCATTGCATTATTGGGTGCAAACGGTGAAGGAAAATCAACCTTAATGAAATTAATTGCCGACCGTATGGGTGTTATGAATGGCGATGTTACACGATCTGATAAATTAAAAATTGGTTATTTTTCTCAACATCAAACCGAAGAATTGGATTTGGATTCAACGCCATATCTTGAAATGTATTCGTTGTTTCGTGAAAAAAATGGTGACGCCAAGGAACATGTTGTCAGGGCGAAATTAGGGGCCTTTGGATTTTCCCGTGATTTAGCCGACAATAAAATTCGCGCCCTAAGCGGTGGCGAGAAGGCACGTTTGTTATTTGCCTTTATGAGTTTTGATGCACCACATTTATTGTTGCTTGATGAACCCACAAACCATTTGGATATTGATACGCGCGAGGCCTTGGTTCAGGCGCTTAATACCTATCAAGGGGCAATTGTTATTGTCTCTCATGATCCGAACATGGTGGAACGGGTTGCGGACCGTCTATGGTTGATTAAGGATGGTGCTTGCACTGATTTCGAAGGTGATTTAGAGGATTACCGTAAATTTATTATCCAATCACGCCGTGAAGAGCGCAGCGCAAAGAAAAAAGCACAAAAGAACGCCTAAATATAATGGTGCAGCCGATGGGATTCGAACCCATGACCTCTGCCTTCGGAGGGCAGCGC
>CAYGLI010000033.1:0-17444 GCA_964350795.1 uncultured Micavibrio sp. | reverse complement strand
TCATGTAACGTAAAACATCTTCGTTTAAACGAATTTGACGTTCCATTTCCAAAACTGTTGGTGCAGGCGCATCGATATTCATCAATACATAGTATCCTTTTTTGTTTTTCTGAATTTTATAAGCCAGAGTTTTCAAGCCCCAGTTATCAACTTTGGCAACCGTGCCTTCACCGTCGGTAATGACTTTGCTCATGGCGGTTGTAAGGTCGTTCACGGCGTCTGGCGTTAAATCCTGACGGCATATGAACATTGTTTCATATAATGGCATATGATGTCCTTTCGGGTTATACCTGACCTCGTTAATATGCATGGGTCAGGAAGGTTTCAATTAACGGAATTTAATTCCTGCGCCTGTTATACGGGACATTGTGGATAAATTGCAAGTGGTTTTTTTAGATTGCTTTACGGCTTGCATCACGGGGCAGGCGAATGGCGGCGGATGTGCCTTCACCAACGGTTGAGTCTAATGAAATCATGCCGCCATGGAGTTCGGCCAATTCCTTGGTGATGGCCAAACCTAAACCTGATCCTTCGTGATTGCGGGTAAATGCAGTAGAGACCTGTTCAAACGGGCGCAGAACGGCGGAAAGCTTGTTCGCTGGAATGCCAATACCATTATCATGGATTTTGATGGACACATGATTTTCAAATTCATCAATGGATATATTAATCTCGCCCCCTGGTTCAGTGAATTTAACAGCATTGGATAGAATATTAAGTAAGATTTGCATGACCGCGCGGCGATCGGCAATAATAATGGGGCCATCGGATGTGATGGTTGAATTTAATGTAATAACGCCTTCTTGTGCGCGTGATTCAATCATCCGAACAGCGGAGTTAACAACATCGCCCAGTTGAATTTTTTCCAAATCCAATTCGTATTTTCCAGCCTCAATTTTCGACATATCTAAAATATCGGTGATGAGTGCCAATAAATGCTCCCCACTATCCTTAATGCTTTCGGCATATTCCAAATATTTTTCATTGCCCACGGCGCCCAACATTTGACGGTTAATCATATCGGAAAACCCGATAATGGCATTCAATGGCGTGCGTAATTCGTGACTCATATTGGCTAAAAATCTGGATTTTGAGGCATAGGCTTGTTCTGCAGAATCCTTGGCGGCGCGTAATTCCATTTCATGTTCTGTTTGTTCGGTGATGTCTTGCATCACACCATAAAGGGCAATAACGTCTCCGTCTTCGTCACATTCGCATCGCCCTTCGCATTGAACATACCGAATGGATTGATTGGCATGAACCACACGAAAATCAACGTCATAATCATTTTGTTCAATGATCGCGCGCTGGAATGCCTGCATCATCATGCCAATATCGCGTTTGTGAATGATAGCATTTGCGTTATCAAGTGTGGGTTTGAAATCATGCGGATTGACCCCAAATATTTTATAAATTTGATCGGACCAATCCAATGTTTCCGCGCCAACCGTCCAACGCCAATGACCCATATGCGCCAATGCCTGAGCCTCGGATAATTCCGTTTCGCGACGCTTTAGGGATAATTCAACCGTTTTTGTAACCGTGATATCATATCCAACGCAATAAATTTCATCCCCGTTGACATGCATTCGCCAATGCATCCATAGGGGAGTGTTGTCGGGCGTGGCCATTTTGGTTTCAAATGTGACATGATTTTCACGTGCTTCACTATCGGTTTCATCACGGTTTTGGATGGATTGGATATATTGACGTGCCAGTGCACGATCATCATCATGAATGATATTTAAAAAGGATAGGCCATTAAGGCCCCCTATTTTTTCAATTAAAATTGGGTTATGGCGCAAAATGGTTCCATCATCGGCCAACACGCATTGGACATTGCGGTTTACCTCGGCAAAAAAGGCAATATCGTCATTGGTGATGGGTTCAATATCTCGTTTTGTTTTTGGATTTGGCTTTTGCGATTGAATGACGGGTGTTGGTTTTTCAATAATTGGTTGTGGTGTATTATTTTGTTTGGGTGTCTTTGCGCTTAATCGTCCTAATAAATCATTCCAATCAGGATTGTCATCATTGGTGATAGACGCGGCAACAAGGTATTTTTCACCATCATTGGCACGCACCCAATCAAATTGAAAATGGTGCGGTTCATGCGATTTCCCCATTAACAAGACATGCGTTCCCGCGCGTAAATTCGATAGCCCCGTATCATCACCATGTGATAAATTATTAAAAATTGCGCGATCATCAATCAAATCATCAAAATTTTTAAACAGAACAGTATCCAATAAATTACGGTTTTTTAAATCAAGTGGCGGAATACCAAGTGTCGCGGCAAAGGCATCATTCACGTCCAATAATTCACCACGCGAATTGGCAATAATACGCATTTGATGTGCCTGTTCCGCCATCGGTTTTTTAACCGTTGTCGTTGGCACTCTCTTTTTAAAGGCGATTTTTGACGAATTTTGGGACACGGATTGAAACTTTATGAACTAATTATCCATATAGCGTACGGGATTCGCACCCTAACCCTCAAGATTTATTTTCAGCAATTTGTTTATAGGCTTCGCTGTTTATAAACGCGGTCATTACCGTAAAGAAAATCTGCATTAATATCATCAAAACAGAGACCACAAATACGGTGACCAAACTTGTTAGTAAAATGCTTAATAATCCAATCACTGTTGTTGTTACAACGAATAGAATAAGAAATAAGAACCCATAAAGGAGTGTCCACCCTAACACACTGGATAAATACCACCATTGACCATCAGAAAATTTTAAGCTTGCCAATAATGGCGCGCGGTCATTCATGGTAAAGTAAGGGTAAATAACAATGATTTTCACCAAATATTTCAACAGATAAACTAAAAATAAAACCGCGACAATTGCGCCCATAATGATGGAAACAATAATGTTGCTTGCAAAAAGCCCGATAAGGGCGCTAACCGCAATGGCGCCAATGATAACAGGAAGTGTTAGCATTAAAAAAAGAACAATCGATTTCCAAAATAATCTCCAAATACTGGATGGTGGGTTTAAAAATTCATGGAAACTGTTAAATATCCATTCAGTGCAGGCGTAATGCGTAATCGCCATGTAGGTCAGGAAATAGAAAATGAGCGATGGGATTGAGGCCAAAAAAATCAAAAATCCTAATGATGAATCATCACCAATATAATATTCTGCGCCCACAATGGGTAACATCGCCAATAAATTATAGAAGAAAATTTGCTTAAACCGTGGGTAAGATTTAAATTTTGACCAAGCGGTCTTTACGGTTTCATGTGCGGTGAGCATTAAAAATTCTCTTTCCCCTTAATTACAATATCAAAAAGGGTAAGAGAATCGGTGTGCGTAATCAAGCCGCGTTGGCTTTATCTTGCTCGTCTAATTTCGCTAATTGTTGTTCCAGCCAGTGAATTGTGTAATCACCGCTGATGAAATCAGGTTGGGATATGATCCATTGATGCAACGGCAGTGTGGTTTCAATACCTTCAATCACGGTTTCTTCAATCGCACGGTGAAGGCGACGCAGGCATTCCTCGCGGTTACGACCATGTACAATTAATTTTCCAACCATGGAGTCATAATAAGGCGGGATGGAATATCCCTTGTAAATCGCGCTGTCCATGCGGACACCCAAACCACCTGGGGCGTGATATTCCAATATTTTTCCAGGCGATGGCATAAATGTTCGTGGGTTTTCGGCGTTCACACGAACCTCGATGGAATGCCCGCGCAGGCGGATATGTTCTTTGTTAATTGATAGTGGTAATCCAGCCGCAATGCGAATTTGTTCACAAACCAAATCAACACCCGTAATCATTTCGGTGACGGGGTGTTCCACCTGAATCCGTGTGTTCATTTCCATGAAATAAAATTTTCCATCCTCGAACAAAAATTCAAATGTACCCGCGCCACGATATTGCATTTTTTGAACAACATCGGCGGATACACCGCCAATATATTCGCGTTCTTCGGTTGTTAGAACGGGGCTTGGCCCTTCCTCAATAACCTTTTGGTGACGACGTTGGATTGAACAATCACGCTCACCCAGATGAATTCCGCCACCCTTACCATCGCCAAAAACCTGAATTTCAATATGGCGTGGTTTTTCTAAAAATTTTTCCATGTAAACGGTGTCATCACCAAAATTGGCCTTGGCCTCGGATCGTGCGGTGGAATAGGCCTCGGCCATATTCTTCATATCGCGCACAACCTTCATACCCTTACCACCACCACCAGATGCGGCCTTGATAATGACGGGTAATCCCCATTCTTCGCCTGTTTTAATGGCGTCCTCAACGGATTGCAATGACCCTGCGGATCCTGGAACAACAGGCAAACCAAGTGCGGCAACCGTTTCCTTGGCAACAACCTTGTCACCCATGGAATCAATATGCTCAGGCTTTGGCCCGATAAAGGTAAAACCATGTTCCTCAACCATTCTTGCGAATTCTGCGTTTTCAGATAGGAAACCGTAACCCGGGTGAATGGCCTCCGCGCCCGTAATTGCCGCGGCGGTTAAGATTGCGGGGATATTTAGGTATGAATCCTTGGCGGCTGGTGGGCCAATACAGACGGATTCATCGGCCAAACGGACAACCATTGAATTTTCATCCGCGGTGGAATGCACAGCAACGGTTTGAATGCCCATTTCCTTACACGCACGGTGAATCCGAAGGGCGATCTCGCCACGATTTGCAATCAATACTTTTTTAAACATGGCGTAGAAACCTTATTCTATAATGGCGAGAACATCGCCAAATTCAACGGGGGATGCGTCTTCGGCTAAAATTTGTGTGACTGTCCCTGCCTTTTCGGCCTTAATCGGGTTCATCACCTTCATCGCCTCAACAATCATGATTGTGTCACCAGCGGCGACTTTATCACCGACATTAACAAAATTCGATGCACCTGGTTCTGGCGCGTGATAGGCCGTTCCAACCATGGGCGATTTTAACGCACCAGGGTGTGATGCATCGGCAACAAGCGCAACAGGGGCGGATGGCTCGGCGGATGAGGGGGCAGGCGCAGCCATTGGTGAGGCTTGCGTGACAGGAGCACTGACGGCAACTTGTTGTATTTGACGACATACACGAACCTTGAGGTCTTTTTCCTCAATTTCAATTTCGGTTAGACCAGTGTCATTTAGGATTTCAGCAAGTTCACGAATTGCGTCTCTATCAATTTTCATTTTTATTATTCCCTTGTTAAAAAATAGCCCCTGTTTTTAGCAGATTTTAATACAGCAAGTCAAAGGGTAACCGTTTAATGCGTATGGGATTGCATTTCGGTGCGGGATTTCACGGTGATTGTAAGGGGGATTTCACCCGCCTTTTCAAATATCGCTATGCCCTGAAATTCCTCACCCGCAACAAAATCGGATGGCATATCAAACACCATGACATGGTCGGCCATGTGTTTTAATTTGTGCGAACCACCAGCGGGAATATCATATCCATCAACACGACGCATACGCATAACATCGTTTTCCATCGCCATGGTGTGAAGCTCAATCCGGCCTGCGCGATCCGTTTTAAAATCAATCATGCTATCACCAATCTTGGTGTTGTTTTTAATTGTCATGAATATCGCCGCGGCGGGAAACGTTTTTGGCGTGGCAAACATATAGGCATCATTTATTGTGATTTCATTAGAAAAAGGGATACATGCGGTGATGAATAGTAATGATGTCAGGATTAATATTCTCATTGTATTGCCTTTTGGATTGATTGTATGACCATTATCATAAGGCCAAATGCAATAAATGTCATTAAAACACCAATGATAATATCAATGATACGCATTGCCTTGACGCTTTCAAATAAATGTCTGATAGATTTTGCACCATAACCTAAAACGGCAAATAAAATCACCGCTGCGACAATCGAGCCGAATGCGAAATATAATTTTTCATGATTACTGTAATTTGATGCGATTCCCCCAATTATAACGGCAGTATCCGTATAAACACCCGGGTTTAAAAATGTTATCGCCGCGCTTTTTATTAAAACATCTTTTAATGATATTCTTAAATTTAACCGTTCAATAACCATGGCCTCTGGTTGCATAGAATCCTTAAATGAATCATAGGCAATTTTAAAAAGATATATCACCCCAAGCGACCCAATAGTAATTTGTAACCAAATATATTGTGAGAATAGCACACCAAGCCCAAAGACACCTATCATTGTCAGGATAATTTCACCTATAACACAAACAGAATATGTGGCCCAAATATGCTGTCCACGAAGTCCCTGTCGGATAACAAAGGTGTTTTGAGGGCCAATTCCAAAGAAGAGACCAGCATTTAAGATGAAACCAGTTAAAAAAATTTCCCACATCGTTATAATTTATGTGGGAAATAATTAATAATCAATGGTTTATGTATTATTTTATTAATACTTAACCGAACATCCATAAGGTTGTGTTGATGATACTTCAATTGGTTCCCCCGCCTTGATGGATGATAATGCGGCGGTGACGTAATTTGTTGCGCTGGCAATGCCATCTTGTTTGAATGACGGGTCGGAATCGATGGCACCTGCATAAACCAATGTCCCCTCGGCATTCACAACAAACATGTGCGGTGTTGTTTTGGCGTCATACATTTTACCAATTTCACCTGATGGGTCCTGAATTTTCGCCGTGGCGTTTGACCCAACTTCAGTCATAATTTGGTTGGCCTCTTCGTTTGAAACATGGCCTTGCTTACCCTCGGCGGATGATACGATGGATACCCAAACAACATCATCATCGGTGGCTGATTTTTGAATGGCCTGCATGTTGCCGCTCTCATAATGTTTTTTCACGTATGGACAATCGTGATTTGTCCATTCCATCACAACGGTTTTGCCCTTGAAATCAGACAATGTGTGTTCAACACCATTTGTGTCTGTCCCTGTCCAAATTGGGGCGGGTTCACCCACAACAGGTGCAGCAATCGCGGCGGTTGTTGTCATTAAAATAACAGCAGTTGATAATAAAAGTTTTCTCATTTTTTAGTCTCCTTTGATGGTGGTTAAAACAATATCGGGTGTTAAAATTTGTGGTAATAATACTGGTTCTGGCCGTTGCCCGTTTTCATTGGCCACTCCATAAAAGACATAGAGCGGAACACCGTTTCGTCCATAGCCTTCTAAAAATTTTGTAATGTCGGAATCACGATTTGTCCAATCGCCCTTCATATATAATATATTGGCATCGGCGAAGGCTTGTTTGACCGTTTTTTGTGACAAGGATGTTTGTTCATTCACCAAACATGTAATACACCACGCGGCAGTCATATTAATAAAAACAGGTTGGTCAGGGTTATCACGCAAAACGCTTTCCAATTTTGTTGCATCATAAGGTTCGTAATTCATTGCGTCCTTTGGTGAGAGGATGGATGAATAGGATATAAAAACACCAACTAAAAATGCCAAGAAACCAATCTTCACAAATTTCGACGATGATTTTTTAAACAACCATAAAATAAATGTGATGGCCAAAAATAGGGCTAAGATATAGGCGATGGCGAAACTGCCCGCCTGTTGCGCTAAAACCCAAACCAACCAAATAACGGATGCAAACATCGGCCATGCAAGGGCTTGTTTAAATGTGTCCATCCATGCCCCAGGGCGCGGTAATATTTTTTGAACCGCAGGAATAAAGCTCAGGAGTAAATAAGGAAATGCCAACCCAAGCCCCAGCATGGCAAAAACCAATAGCGATATAAACGCATTTTGTGTCAGGGCATATCCAATTGCCGTTGCCATAAACGGTGCGGTGCACGGGGTTGCCACCAATGTTGCCAAAACACCCGTAAAGAAAGATGATTTTGTATCATTACCACTGGTTAATTTTGACCCAACATTCATAAAGCGACCGCCAATTTCAAACAGGCCAAGCAGATTTAAACCAATTAAAAATAATAAGGTTGCCAATGCGGTCACGACATAAGGGTTTTGTAATTGAAATCCCCACCCAATGGATTCACCTGCATTTTTTAAGATAATTAATGATCCCGCGATAATCAGGAAGGATAAGATAATCCCCGAAGTATAAGCCAGCCCAGATGCGCGGGCATGTTTGCGTTCCTTGTCAGATAATTTAACCAAGGATAGCGCCTTCATGGATAGCACAGGAAACACGCATGGCATGAGGTTTAGAATAATCCCACCTAAAAATGCGAATAATAAAATGGCGATCAATGAAATATTATCGGATGGATTAATGGCCGTGGTGTTCAGTGTAGCGTTAATCTCATAGGCATCGTTTGATGTTTTTAGGACGAAATTTTTGTAATCTAATTCCGCAAAATCGCGATCTGACCTTTGCGCAGAAAATGAAATTTTATCATCCTGAATATCACTGATGATTGGTGATGTGGTTTTAATAATACCCCAATCATAAGGGAATATCTCAACGTCCGTCATTTGATTTTTTAGGTCATTAGGGACGTCGACATTCAAAATTACATCACTGCCTGATTTATAAAATGTGGCATTCCAATCAACGGTCTGGGGCATATTTTCCTTGGCCGTTTTAAAAATATTTTGGTTAGTGGGTTCGCCATCACCGATGGGAATGGTGATTGAGATTTCTTGGCTTTCGGGGATGCAAATTTCATCACAAACCAACCATAGGGCGTTTGTATTGAGCGTGATCTTGTCGCCTTCAAAATTATCGGCAATTGTTAATGTTTGCGTATAAATTGGCGCGCCGTAATACCCAAAATTGATAAGGGGGTCATATGGGATACGACTGGGTGTTGGGAATTGAATATCGGATATTGTCATGGTTTCAGGCGCGTTCCATTCAACCGTTAGTGGTTCGCCTGAATCGCCCGCATTAAACCAATATGTGTGCCACCCATCATAGATATTTTGGCGAATGGCAATATCAACAGATTCACCCGGTTGAACAGCGGATTGTGCCGCAAAGACGTCTAAAGTGACATACCTCTCCGGCTCAGCAAAAGCAGGAGAGGTGAATACGAGCAGGAATAAAGCGAATAAAAAACGCATGAATTTGATTATGATTTCGCCGCGATAAATGTTTCTAATTTCGCTTTGATATCCTCAACGCTGTCTGCCTTTGTCAACGTCACTGGATTTTCGCCGTCATTAACCAAAACCGCAAAACCAGTTTTTGGTGCGCGAGCATTATAAAGGTCGGTTAGACCGTTTTCAGCCGCCATTGTTAAGGACGCGGCCTTTGTTTCGGCGTTCGTTAAATCGAATTTCACAATATTCAAGGAATCGGCATTATCCATTTGTTTCATGGCTTCTTCCATTTTGGGTTCTAAAATTTTACAAGACCCGCACCAATCGGCATAAAAGACGGCAATTGTTGGTTTCGAAGACATTGTATCAGTGGATGTTTCATCCATTGCGGAGGCCGTGGCGATTGTACCAAATAAGGCAAAGGCCATAACAAGAATTGATTTTAACATTGGGTTTTCCTTTGGTTGAATTAGGATAGGGTTATAGTATCAGAATATAATGTGGCGAAAAAAAGGTTACAAGGGTAAATCAACCCACTCCTTATATGCACCAATGATATGGCGATCTAATATTCCATTGGGTTTTAGGATAAATGTTTCTGGTAATCGAAAAACACTAAATTTCTCTTCGGTGATAGATTGGTCGCCATCATGAATAATGATAAAATTATCTGGAATATCGGGTGCATGCGTTTTTAAAAATCGGTCAATTGATTGACGTGATCGATCGGATGAAAAGGCAAGGATTGTGATATTTTTATTGTTATTGGCCAGCGCGATTAATTCAGGGAATTCAACAACACAGGGCGCGCACCATGATGCCCAAAAATGAATAATAACGGTTTTGTCGGTGAAATCAGATAATTGATAATTTTCAAATTCAAAATCAGGAACGGGCTTGCCCGTTTCTAAAACAAAAAATTCTCCCCGTTCCGATTTGAAATAGGTATTGAGGCCAAAGGTTAAGCCAACGGCCAACAGAATAACCAGACAGGCCAATAATAAATTTTTAATCATGGGTCATGATTTTCTGATTTTTAAAATAGAGCGCGGCAATGATTAAAATTTGAAAAATTATAAAACTTCCCAAACCCCATGCAATCCCGCTAATAAATCCGTAACTGTGTAATCCAACGCCTAATAAATTGACACCAAACCAAGTGAGGGCAACCATGATATTTGTTAGACCCAGCGCCGCAGCAAAACCTGATTTTTTAAAATGCCTCGATACACGTCCATGCAATATCCACGCAAGCCATAGGACGATGAGCAATGCGCCATTTTCTTTTGGATCCCACCCCCAAAATCGTCCCCATGATTGGTCTGCCCAAATACCACCCAATAATGTACCAATGGATGTGAATAACAATGCACAAAGCGTGAGGGGAACCATCAATTTATCGGATGTAGCGGATTGTGACCATAAATATGCATGCCCAACCATTGCCGCCATAATGCAAAATGCATATCCAATAATGATGCATGTGACATGGGTGGATAGCCAGAAATTGGTATTTAAAACGGCAACAAGCACATTCAGGCTGTCCCCTTGAATAAATCCGCGTGAGATAAAGAGGAGGAAAGCCGCAGATATGGAACAAATTCCCAAAAACAACAGATGGTTTTTATTTTTATAAAATACCAATAATCCAACCATGACAATGATGGCCGACCCGAATAATAATGTTTCATATAATGTCCCTGTTGGCGGACGTGATAAAATAATGGATCGGGTTAATAAGGCGATAAGATGCATAATAAACCCACCGCTAATAACCCAGGGGGATAAAAATTTTGTTTTGTTAGACACCATCACAATGCATCCCAAAACATAAAATCCAATCAACCACAACATCGGGTCAATCGTCACGTAATAATGTTCCAATACGAGCGAGAGAGAGATATCATTTTGTGATTGTAATTCGTCTTTTACCTTTTTGGATAGGTCATTCCATGTTTGATAATCGCCCTCGTTCCATGCCTTTGCCATGATTTGAATATCGTCAATGATTGGTGTCTCTTGATTATCATTAATGGACTGCCACAATGATATTAACGGCAGTGATGGATTTTCATTTGGAATAAATTTTAATAATGTATTATCCAAACCACCCTCGGCAATTAAATCGCGTTGTGCCGCCACACCGCCACCATCCAGATAGGTTGTTTTGGATTGGCCTTGCAACGGTAAAACCGCACTGAATGATTGAATAATTTGGTTATATACGGTGATGGCATGGTAAACATTCAATAATTCCTTTTGCGAGGCGGATAACATTGATGGGTCGTGATCTTCAAGCGCAATAAGCATATCCTGATGCGGGCTTAACGCGCCCATTACGTCATTCATGGAATAATATTTATCGTCCTGCGCTGGTAAATCCAAAACATCCTGTCGCCCAATTTTAATAAATGGCGATGATATCGTTGAGGCGGGATCAAATAATGTATTGGCCATCCATTCTGTTGCGGAAATATTATGCAGGGATGTTTCCCCCGATATGGTGAAAAAAACAGATCGCGCAAAGGATTCAATTGTTTTGATTCGCCCATCATGCAACACAGGCCACGCCCCAAAATTTTCAAAATTGGGTGTTTCTTTCGCCTTTGCGTGCGGTGTCATTGCAAGGGTCAGAAAAGCAAGACAGATTAAAATAAAATGAAATTTCATGATTTTCTCATCCGCCAAATAATGTGCCATATCAAACCGAGGGCTAATAATATTCCACTAATATAAGGGAATATCCATCCCGTATTGGTGACGGCAGATAAAACGGATACGGGTTTTCCATCCAAATCAATTAATGTCGATGCCTGATAAAGTGTATACCCACCATAGCGCAATGGTTCGTTCATGGATATCACGGCCGGCCATGTAATATCACCATCATGGATTGTGACACGCGATTCATAATCGCGCGGCATATTCGTTCCGGGGTAAACATCGCGCTGAAATCGGTTGAGTGTGATTTCAAATGGCAATGGGCGTGCCTCACGGTCTAATTTAATCGTATATCCCATGATGTCATCTTGTGTTTGTCGTCCTTCGAACGCAATATATTGACCATTCTGAGCGGCATCTGCGTTTGATATTTGATAGGTCATGCCAACAATATTGCGTTCATTTTCAACGAATGGTTTGATACAAACCAATTCCGCCATGGATGCCGCGCCGATACCTCCATTATTATCCAAATCCGCACGTGGACGTATGGCGGTGTTTTGACATGTTTGGGTGATTTTTAAATCGAATGGCAATGATGAAAAATCTGTATCTTTTAAATCATAAAATGGAACGGCGATATCATCACCAATTGTTAAAACACGTTTGTTATAATCCTCAATAACACTGCCCTTTTGTCCTTCATTCAGGGCAATGAAACCTTCCTTCATGCTTAATGCTGTTAACAACCCACCTAATAATAAAATAATCATAGAAAGGTGAATAATATGAATGCCGATTTTGGCCTTTGTCCAAGGCGATAAAAATATAAATTTACAAATCAGGTTGGTCGTCATGACCCCTAAAACAAAATATCCTGATGGAAATGGAATGCCGTGCCAAAAAAAGATAAAGGACGAAAAGAAGGTTTTTTGCGCTTCGTATAATCCCATGTCTTTTTGGGCAATTGTTCCGATAAAAATCAGAATCATCAAATATGGTAGCGTCCAAAATAAAATATCGGGGCGACCCAGTCGCCGCCCTGTATCTAAAAATATATCTTTTGGTTTAGTTATTTTCGATGTCATTAATAATGATATTAATATCCGCAGGGCGACCACGAATCAATCGAATTTCACCTTTACCTGTGCGATAAACAATAATGGGTGTGACATCAAACCCATGTTTAATCATGGTGGTCATATTTTTATTTGCGGCCTCGGTTCCGATGTTTTCTGGTGCGGTTAAAACGGATGTGTCACCCGCGGCATATTTTGTTAATCGCTCCGCTGGGTTCGCCGATGCCAATAAGACGGCGGCCTTACGGGCGGATACATCATTTGCGCCCATGGGCATGATGCGTAATCGCAATCCATCATCATTTAAAAATGGCTGAGCCTCATTAATAAAGGTTTTACAATGTGGGCAATCTGGGTCAATAAATGCAAAAACATCATGCTTACCATTGGGGTTCATTGTTACCCAATTTGCGGCCAATAAATCCGTATACATGTTTTCTGCTGGCGTTAGGGGGCGATTATCGATGATTGGTGCCGTTGTGGCGGTGGTTGTTTGCTCAGGTTGCGCCGTTGGCATGCCTTGTTTTTGTAGGCTGGATAATGCACCACCTGTTGCGGCGTACATATCGTCACCAACACGGTCATGCAGTGATTTTAATTGCGCCATCGTGACCATTTCACCGGCGTCATTGAATAATAATCCCATTACCAACGCGGTGCGGTCTTTATTCTCGTAAAAAAATTCTGGTTTACCCTGACGCACAAGTGCCCATCCGTTCATGCCCTCATAATCACCCAAATAAAATATTTGTGATCCCTGTGAAACCATATTGGCCAAGGCTTTTGGGGTTTCAGGTTCTTTGATGGCCTGTGCCTGTGCAAACATAGGAAAGGCCAAGAAGGTGAATAATGTTAGGAAAAAATAACGCATAAATAAATCTCGTTTCGTATTATCATTGAATTGCCACAATAGTATCATATATATAGTATAGTGACGAAAATATGTTGTTAAAGGAGAAATTGAAAAAAATGAACACACCTAACATTAAAACACGCTCAGCGACTACCACTTATGATGAGGGATTGCGCGATCATTTCCGCGGTGTCTATAACGTCATGAGCCTTGGTTTGGTGATTACTGGATTAATTGCATTTGCGATTTCTAATTCACCTGCGGCCATTAATTTGTTATTTGGCACACCATTGAAATGGGTTGTTATGTTTGCCCCCTTGGCCTTTATCTTTTTTGGATTTACCCAGCGGTCCATGATGACAAAAACCTCGGGTCAACTAAAAACATTGTTTTTCTTATTCTCGGCCTTGTTTGGTGCGTCACTCTCAACCGTCTTTATAGTTTATAGTGGTGCCGATATTGCAAGAGCATTCTTTATCGCTGCGGCAACTTTTGCCGCAACATCGGTCTATGGATACGTCACGAAAAAAGATTTAAGCGGTATGGGCGGATTGCTCATTATGGGTGTAATCGGGATTTTAATTGCAATGGTTGTGAATATTTTCTTGCAATCATCGGCGTTGGATTTCGCGATTTCCGTGATTGGTGTGTTGGTGTATACAGGGCTTGTTGCCTATGACACACAAAATATCAAGGAAACATACAGCGCGGCACATGGCCAAGAGGCCAATTCAAAAATGGCCGTGATGGGTGCCCTTGGTCTCTATATTAACTTCATCATGTTATTCCAATTCATTTTGAATTTAATTGGTAACCGTGATTAAGAGCTTTATAAATTACTAGAATTTAAAAACCCGCCTAAATTGAGGCGGTTTTTTTTAGATGTTAAGTGTTAAGACTCCTATAGCTACCCCTGCGATTAACCCACTGTTTAATCCTAAGCTTAGACCTAATCCAGTCACCAAATTATCTTTAAGGTCAGACTGTAAGTTAAAAATATCGCCTAAATTTCTTTTGTATCCTCGATATTGAGTGCCACATGTTGCGAGCGCAGCTGAAAATCCGGCTAAAGTGAATTGGTTTATTATTGTTTCGGTGTCACTTAATGCGGTGCCGACATTGTGGCCTAAAAACCCAGAAACTCCAAGAAAGGCGGTTGAGCAAAATCCAATTTGAAAAAAATGAGAAAATCGCAAAAAATTTGTATTCATAAATGATAATTAGACTTTTATTTATGAATAGTCAATTTCTAAATCCACCCACCTAATTCCATACGGATTCGGTTTTCAAGGTAATCGATATGGGATCTGGTGTCGTTGAGGCAGGGGATATAAGTGTATTCCTCGCCTCCAGCCTCTAAAAATTCATCACGAACTTCCATCGCTAATTCTTCTAATGTTTCCAAACAATCAACGGCAAATGCGGGGGACACAATGGCCATGCGTTTAATACCATCATGCGCTAATTTCTCAACTGTTTTATCGGTGTATGGTTGCAACCATTCCTCAGGCCCAAAACGGGATTGAAATGTGTTTATCCATTTGTCTTCGCTCCACCCTAATTTCTCGCGCACCAAACGCGATGTTTTGGCGCACATGCAATGATAGGGGTCGCCCTGCATTAAATATCGTTTCGGCACACCGTGGAATGATGTCAAAATCACTTCTGGCTTGGCCTTGGTTTTTTTAAGGTGACTTGCAATTGAATCGGCCAAAATTTCGATATAGGCATCATCATCATAATAGGGCGCGGCGGTGCGAATGGCGGGTTGCCATGTTATTTTTTGTAATACCTCAAAGGCCTTATCATACGCCGTGGCAGTTGTGGGTGCGCTATATTGCGGGTAGAGGGCGAAAAATAAAATCTTGCGGCATCCTTGGTCTAACAATGATTGGATGCCTGCCTCGGTCGATGGATTACCATACCGCATACCCCATTCGAAAATAATGTCGCTTTTGCCAAATTTCTTCTGAATTTTATTTGTGATGGATCGTGTATAGGTTTTTAGGGGCGATTCATTTTTATCGTGATTCCAAATTGATTTATACGCCGCACCAGACCGAAAAGGGCGCGATGTGAGGATAATGCCTTGTAATAAGGGCTGCCACAGCCATTTTGGATAATCAATCACGCGTTGATCGGATAAAAATTCTGACAGATAACGGCGCATAGAAAAATAATCTGTTGCATCGGGTGTGCCCAGATTGAGCATTAGCACACCTATTTTTTCTTGCTTAACTTTTGGATGATCTTTTGGAAGTGTCATTTATCAGGCCTTTTTATTTTTGATTGGTTATAATATAACTCGTTTACGAGATAAAGGCAGATAAAGATCATGAAAACAATTCTTTGTATGAAATGGGGCACGCAATATGGTGCCGATTTTGTTAATCAACTTTTTAATGGCGTGAAGGCGAATATCACGGGCGACTTTCGGTTTATCTGTCTGACCGATGACGGGTCGGAATTAAACCCCGCGATTGAGGCATTGCCTTTGCCTGACATTAAATTAGGTGATGCAAAATTCATGTCGGGATGGCGAAAAATATCGTCATTATCACCTGAATTAACCAAATCACCCTATAATATTAATGGAACAGTCATGTTTTTCGATGTGGATATGATTATCACCGATAATATCGATGGATTTTGGGATTATGAGGCAGGAAATTTCTGTATTATCGAGAATTGGACACAAAAAGGCCGTGGAATTGGTAATTCATCCGTCTATCGATATGAATTAGAGGATATGCATGATATTTTTCATGATTTCGAAGCGCGATTTGAAGAAATTTATGAAGAATATGATAATGAACAAATGTATTTGACCAAAATGGTGGCAAAAACCAAGGATGTGAAATGGTGGCCAGAGGCATGGTGCAAATCATTTAAAATTCATTGTATGCCACCGCGATTGTTGCGTGGAATATTAAGACCAAAAATGCCCGCGGAATGCAAGATTTTGGTGTTTCATGGTCCTCCTAAACCCACCGATGCCGCGATTGGCAAATGGGTGAAACATAATGGAAAACGGCGTTTGATGCGTCCCGCACGTTGGATATCGGATCTTTGGAATCCTGACATCTAATATTTATTTCGAATTTTATCTAATTTTAGGAGTTTTCTTAACCTTTTCATTTATCCTTAGAAGATGGAATAATTTATATCCGCGTAAATAGGGATAAGGGAATATGGATCATAACAAGGGGTTTTTAGGGAAGTTTAAGTCACGGTTCGAGCGCAATCGCCTTGGTGAATTGTTGGTTCAACGTGGAAAATTAACACCGCATCAATTGCGTGTAGCCCTAAAACATCAACAAAAATCAGGTAAGACATTTGGTCAAACCGTTCGCGATTTAAATTTTGTATCGCAAACGGACATTCGAACATCATTATTTGAACAGGTTGCATATCGCGCCGTCGTTGCATCATTGACAATTTTTATTAGTTTCACGTCATTCACAGTAAACGCACAGGCGAAAGACCCCGCATATAATGTGAAATCACAATTTTCACAACAATCGATGATTCACAAGGCATCTTATGGTGGACGTGACGCGTCAAAACTTGGTGAAACACAACAAAAACATCAATCGTTATTTGGAACCAAAGAGATTGCGTCATCGGACATTAGCGCATTTAAAAAATGGACAACAATTTTAAGCCGTTTGGAAAATATCACGTTTAAAGATTCAAAATTAAACCAATTTAGAGGTATGGGTTTGTCATCCAAGGTTGTAGCAGTCAATGAATACGTGAATAATTTTAGATACATCGAAGACAAAGACAATTTTGGAAAATCCGATTATTGGGCAACTCCAACAGAATTTTTTGCACGCGGTGGCGATTGCGAGGATTTTGCAGTTGAAAAATATGACATTTTATAACAATTTG
>CAYGLI010000032.1:0-17508 GCA_964350795.1 uncultured Micavibrio sp. | reverse complement strand
AGCCCCTTTTGGCAGGATGTCGCGCACGCCAATCCATTTTTCTATATGATTGATGGATTCCGTAGTGGGTTTATCGGCATTAACGATATGCCATTGATGATTGGTTTTGTGTTCCTTGTTATTGTAAATAGCATCCTGTGGTTTACCGCGCACCGCATGTTAAAAACGGGTTATAAGATTAAATCTTAGTTCAAGTTAGTCTACATTGGGGGCATAACCCCTTGATTTTATTCATGTGACCTAACTTAGTCATCATTTTTAACCGCCTGACGCGCCAAGCGAGAATTGGGTAAAAACACCCCAACCGTCCGCCCGTATGATGTCACCACCACCCCGTCATAATCCCCCGCATCCATATCGCGCACCATGCCCGAAAAATGAGTTTTAAAATCATGTGTCGAGGCCGTGCGGTATGTTTGGCCATTGGCGTATGTGTGGATATTGTGTGTCATAGGGATTATTATATGATTATATTCCTATTTTGTCAAGGTTTTTTATTCCCCTTGTTGTAATCGTTTATTGGCAGAATGGTAATTTATATTTTTTACTTTCATACGGCATTATTAAGATCTTAATTTTAAGATCCTCTTGACAGGATCTTAAAATATATTAGTATGTTATTTATTGAAGCTAATTAAGGATATTCAAAAATGGAAATTGAAGTTGTAAAAGGCCGTAAAATGAATTCTGGCACCCAGATATATACTGGAGCTATTCCAGTGTCTGTCTTAGTCAATTATTATGCCATACCCTATCGGAATGCCAAATTAAAGACTGGGTATCAAAGAAAGCCACAGGAAGCTAGAATTTCAAAATTTGTGACCCAAATGCGTAAGAAAACATTGGATATTATTCCGTCTATTATGTTGAATGCTAGAAGTAAGACCAATAAGTCAATTGATAATATGATTGTCTATAAAAACAATAAAGTTGTGTTGGATGTTGAACGATTTAGTAATGATGTTAAATTTAATATTGTAGACGGTCAGCATCGTGTTATCGCACTTAAAAGACTTTATGATGAGAGCCCAGAAAAGTGGGGTAGTTATTTACTTCAATTCGTATTGATGCTAGGGGCTACAGAAGAGGAGGAGCTTGAACAATTTTATATTGTAAACTCGACGGCTAAATCTGTTCGCACTGACCTGGCTTATGACCTCTTAAAACAGCAAACATTGAATAATCCCAAAATAATGGGAGATTTGATTGAAAGTGCCCAAGAGTGGAAAATTTATGGGCAAAATATTGTTGAGAATCTAAATAAAGATTCGATTGTTTGGCACAATCGTATTCAATTGGCAAATGAAACGAAATCTAATACGACTGTAACTTCATCTGGATTTGTTAATTCATTAAAAAATATTCTAACAAATCCCTTCTTTCAGCATTTGCAAGTGCCACAACAAGTTAAAATTATTAATTGCTATTGGTTGGCAATACAAAAAACATTACCTGAGGCTTTTTCTGAAAATTTCCATAGCTATTCGATACAGAAGGGGCTTGGTGTGTCCATTATGCATGAGGTTTTACCAGTAGTAATAGATATTGTTCGTTCAAGAGGACAGTCCGTTTTTGAAGAAGATTCCTATTGGGATGTTTTAAATGACACTTTACCGGAGTTAGAAGGGGACAATGCTAATGGCGAGGCCGTTTCTGGATCAGATTTTTGGTTGCCGGCCTCTAAAGGGGGTGCCGCGGGGAGTTATTCATCAAGTGCAGGTAAAAGGGTGTTGGTAGCAAGAATTAAAACGTTGTTACCGGATATGGACATTGAGTAATGTTGATGTGGCTAAATAAGAATGTGTGGGCTAAAATTGCAAGTAGTAACTATACTGTTTGTTTGTTTGTTCTCCTTGTATTTGTTTTGGCTTATATGGCAATGGCTTTGATAGGTGATTATTCGTTGAATATGATATTTCTGGCCTTTGAAGTAAATTTCACTCCGAATAATTTGAATTTATAAAGTTTACAAAAAAAAATTATTCCCTCCTTCGTTGGAATTACGATTGAAGGTGTAATGAATCGGTTGAATAAAACTTTGTGTGACTTTGTCTGCTTTAATGACGGCGATTATCGCAACGCCAATTCGCGGTCTTGTAGTTTTTTGATTTGGTCGCGGAGTTTGGCGGCGGTTTCGAATTCTAGGTCGCCTGCCGCCGTTTGCATTTCTTTGTTGAGGCGTTTGATAGTTTTGGCGATGTCTTCGACCTTCACCAATTCTTCTCTGCCATTTTTACCCTTAATTTTAACATCATCGCCCGAGTCGTCGCGTCCCATAATGTCGGCGATGGCTTTTTTAACTGTGGCGGGGGTGATGCCATGTTCGGCATTATGGATTTGTTGTTTTTCACGGCGGCGGGCGGTCTCGGACATGGCGTATTCCCATGGAATCGGTGATTTTATCGGCATATAAAATGACGCGTCCATCGACGTTACGCGCCGCCCGTCCGATGGTTTGAACGAGGGATCGTTTGGAACGGAGGAAACCTTCCTTATCCGCATCCAATATCGCCACCAATCCACATTCAGGGATGTCTAATCCTTCGCGGAGGAGGTTGATTCCGATGAGGACATCATATTCACCAAGGCGTAAATCGCGGATAATTTCAATCCGTTCCAACGTGTCGATATCGGAATGGAGGTATCGCACCTTGAACCCCGCCTCAACCATATATTCGGTTAGGGATTCAGACATTTTTTTGGTTAGGGTGGTGATGAGAATACGATATCCATTCGCCACAACCTTGCGGCATTCATCCATCACGTCATCGACTTGGTGAGTGGTCGGGCGAACCTCGACAGGGGGGTCAATTAACCCCGTGGGGCGGACAATCTGTTCAACAAATTCGCCGCCCGTTTGTTCCAATTCCCAATCACCAGGGGTGGCGGACACATACACGGTTTGGGGGCGAAGGGCGTTCCATTCCTCGAATTTCAATGGGCGGTTGTCTTTGGCGGCGGGCAGGCGGAAGCCGTAATCAACCAACGTGGTTTTACGGGCGCGGTCACCATTATACATGCCACCAATTTGCGAGGCCATGACATGGGATTCATCCAAAAACATAATGGCGTTATCGGGTAAATATTCAATGAGAGTAGGGGGCGCCATGCCCTCGGGACGGCCAGTCAGATAGCGCGAGTAATTTTCAATGCCTTGGCACACGCCCGTGGCGGCCAACATTTCCAAATCGAACGTTGTGCGTTGGTTAATGCGTGCGGATTCCAATGGCATGTTATTGGCATCAAACCATGCAATGCGGTCTTTGAGATCAGTTTTAATTTGTTTCATCGCCTGTTGCATTGTTGGCCCCGGGGTAATGTAGTGCGAGTTCGCGTAGATACGCACGCCATCTAAATTTGTGATTTTTTTACCTGTTAAGGGATCGAATTCGGTGATGCTCTCTAACTCGTCTCCAAACAGGCTAAACCGCCATGACCGATCCTCCATGTGGGATGGGAACAGCTCAACCGTATCACCACGCACGCGGAAACATCCACGCTCAAACGCGATATCGTTGCGTTTATATTGCAGGGACACCAATTTTGCCAATAAATCTTGGCGGTCGATTGTGTCGCCTGCGCGCACATCGAACGTCATGGCGGCGTAATCTTCCTTTGACCCGATACCGTAAATACAGGATACCGAGGCAACGATAATCACGTCCTTGCGCTCAAACAAAGACCGCGTCGCGGCGTGGCGCATACGGTCGATTTCTTCGTTAATGTCGGATTCTTTTTCGATGAATGTGTCAGAGCGGGGGACATACGCCTCGGGCTGGTAATAATCATAGTAAGACACAAAATATTCAACGGCATTATCGGGAAAGAATGATTTGAATTCTTGGTATAATTGCGCGGCAAGGGTTTTGTTGGGCGCCATGATGATGGAGGGGCGTTGCGTTTGTTCAATCACATGCGCCATGGTGAATGTTTTGCCCGACCCCGTCACACCAAGCAGAACTTGGTCGGTCTCGCCATTTTTCAACCCTTCGCATAATTGTTTTATCGCGGTCGGTTGATCACCCGCAGGGGTGTATTCAGACGCAATCCGAAACGGAGGGGATTCCTCCATCGGAATGCTTGCTGCTTGGTTAATTTCTACCGCTTGAACCATGGGTATAGAGATAGGGGAAAAACGAGGATAAGGCAAATAAGAAGTTACTTGACAAAATTAAAATAAATGGTTATATGTATTTTATGATAGGCAAACTTTACATCGGCGATATTATTAAACTCAACAGACATTGGTTCGTTAATGCGGTCGATGCAGGGCGGAAGGTTGTTGAACTTGAAGCCTATGGCGTAACAAGGTTTGGCCCAACAAAACATCGTTCTCAAGACCAAGAAAAGGTAAAACAAGCCCATGCTCTAGGTTTATCCATTGGTTCAGATTTTGCACTTGTATCACATACGCTTGATTTCTCCCGTGATTGGAAAATCGAAGGAGTAGAAGATCACAGGGGTAAGGCTCCTTATCAAGCTATTTTATGCAACGAAAAAGGCCGTATTCTTTCAAAAAAAGTGACATTGGTTATCCATGAAACAACTAGTGGAAATGCATCAACGCGGTTTGACGTTGTCAATAAGCGCGGCTTAAAACTTGCTTAATTATGGCTAATTTTTAGATTTTTTAGTAAATCTCAAAACAAACTCCCCTGTCGTTTATCATCGTTTTTCTTTACCGTGCGCCTTGACGGTGGCCGATTGCGGCTGCCTAGTTTATTGTATACGGCCTTGGCGGTGGCGCGGAATTCTTCGCTATTCCTTGCTTTTTTTAACTCTGCCCTTGCGAATTTTGTGGCTGTTGCATGGTCAACGATCGGTTTTGGGTAGTTACCTAAAATGGATTCATTTTTCCATGGTTCGTGAATCCACATGTCGGACACACCGCGCAATTCGGGCACCCATTGACGGATAAAATCACCTTCCGCATCATGGTCTTGGGATTGTTTGATGGGGTTATAAATACGAATGGCGTTAATGCCCGTGACGCCCGATTGCATTTGAAATTGAGAATAGTGAATGCCCGGTTCGTAATCGGTGAATAACCCCGCCAAATACGGTGCGGTAACACGCCAATCCAGCCATAGGTGATATGACGCAAAGCTAACCAACATCGCCCGCATACGGAATGATATCCACCCGTTATGAATTAAATATCGCATGCAGGCATCAATGTATGGATAGCCCGTTTGACCGTTTTTCCATGCGTTGAAATAGTCATCGTTATGATATCCATCGCGCATGGTTTCGAATGCGGGGTGCATGCAATGGGTTTCAATTTCTGGTTGGTCTTCGATTTTTTGTACAAAATGACATCGCCATGCCAACCGCCCCTCGAACGCGGAAATATGCCGTTTAAAATTGGCGGGCATATCGGGTTTTAAATCATATAACCGATACAATATTTCACGCGAGGATAATGTCCCCCATGTTAAATGCGGTGATAGGCGCGAACATGTTTTTTCTGATTTGATCGGGTTTGCAATATTGTAAAGATATTGCCCCACACGTTTTTCAAAAAAGCTGTTGAGGATTTTATTCGCGGCAATGCGCCCACCACGTTGAACATGCGTGCCATGATTATTTTTACCGCGTAAGTCATCAGATTGAATATCGGTAATGCCAAAGATTTTGTCAGGCGTTGGAATAATGGAGTCACTCATTCGCATATTTCGAATTTTCGACCAATCATCCCGCGATTTTAATCGGCGAACGACGCCATTGGTTTGGTATTCGTTTATGGTGACATTGTTATGTTTGCACCAATTCAACACGCGTAAATCGCGCCGGTATGTCCACATGTTGCCTGTTTCTTCGTGGGTATAAATTCCCTGAATATCAAATTCATCATGCAATGATTGAAACACATCAATGACCTTGCCTTGACGAATAATTAAGGGCGCGCCTAGGCGTGTTAAATCTTGATTTAAATCGACTAAACACTCGTGCACGAAATGCCAATGGCGATATGACATATCGGGCAACGCCCAATAATCGGGTTCATCAATATAAAGTGGAATAACAGAGTGTCCTGCATTTACGGCATGCCATAATGGCGCATGATCACTGACGCGTAAATCGCGCTTAAACCAAACTATTGATATTTTTCTTTTTACCATTTCAATATTTTGATGTAGTTTTTTTTAATCATGATAAAAGAGTTTTTGCAAAACCGTCGTTCAACAAAAATAAAACATATGGTTGCCCCTGCGCCTAGTGGGGATGTGTTGCGTGATATTCTCACAATAGCTTCACGAATTCCCGATCATAAAAAATTAGTGCCGTTTCGGTTTGTTGTTTTTGAGGGCGAGGCGCGGGCGGAGTTTGGAGAAAAACTTCATGATATTTTTGCCAAGGAAAATCCTGATGCAACGCCCCAGCAGTTGGAATTTGAACGTGACCGTTTTACCCGCGCGCCATTGGTGATTGGTGTGATTTCGTGCGTAAAAGAAAAGAATAAAGTGCCCTATTGGGAGCAGGTTTTAACCGCAGGGGCGGTGACATATAATTTATGCCTTGCCGCCAACGCGCATGGCTACGGCACGAATTGGTTAACAGAGTGGTATAGCTATCACCCTGACATTAATACAGCATTAAAAATACAGACAGGTGAAACCATCGCAGGATTTGTGTATATCGGCACAGCGACCGAGAAAAACCCAGATCGTGACCGCCCAAATGTGGATCATATTACAAAATACTGGACGAAGGATAAATAATCCCATAAACATATATTATGGGATTAAAAATTTATAATCAGCGTCCAAAAAGTGAATTTATAACAGGTTTATATTTATCACCCGTTGCCCAAACAAAAACCGCCGTTGCATCCATCGGCGGGGGTGCGGCGTCCGCTGAGTTATCTTATTTATTCTTAAATGCGGTTGCGATGCCCATTATTGTTGCGGGTGGATTAACGGTCATCGTATTTTTGGGAGTGGCGGATAATATTGAAAATTATATGGCCAAAAGGGCATTAAAAAACGGCGATGTGAAGATTAAATCACATCGCCGCCCGAAAATTAATATTTAGATAAATCTAAATTATGCTGCTTCTTGAAGTTCAACAGCAGAAGTCTTACCCTTTGCCTTATCTTCCTGAAGTTCAAAAGAAAGCTTTTGACCGTCATTCAATGACTGCATACCCGCAGCCTGAACAGCAGAGATATGAACAAAAATGTCCGCCCCGCCTGAATCTGGCGTAATAAAGCCATATCCTTTTGTTGAATTAAACCATTTTACTGTACCTGTTGCCATGAGAGTGTCTCCTTTGTTGGCGTTTCATTTTTAAGCACTGATAGTCGGTAGGCGTATTTGGTGCTTAGTCATTAACAAAGTCACTTATAGTCGTCATGGCGTCTATCAAACGCATTCATACTATGACGCATTGTGGATAAAATTGCAAATTTTAAAAACGGTTTGATTTTTATAGTTTTTTTGTTGACTTTTAACAAAGATTTAGTTTATACATAATAAAAATAAATAATAAGGAGCTCTGGCTGTGGGTTTAGTATCAAAAGTTTTCGAAAATTTCCGTGTTGCGGCTGATAACATGCATTATAAAGTAAATAAAGGTTTATTTGAAAAACAGATTAATGCCATGTTAAATAGAATTATTCAAACAGAAGAATCCATAACAAACAGTACGTGTCGTGTTTTTGATGCGTTCAAGAAAAATTTTGATGCCGCTAAGCAAGCTTATGAAACAAATCCTGAATACGTTAAAAGGGAGAAGCAGGGTTGGAGAAACTTTACGGATTTGATGGTTAAGGCGACAAAAAATTTGCATGAGCAATGCAATTATTTTGATAATGATGTTATTAATGCCATGGCAGTAGAAGATTCAGTTCGTCAATTGAAAAATATTTGGAAAAATATAGCTGAATCTTACAAGGCCAGATTAAATCAAGATGGTATTATGCTTGAGGGGTATGATTGCGTCTGCTGTAAATCGATCGTTATAGGGATTTCAAAAGCAACTCGGCCTAGTGATATAAAGTCCGATATAGTTAATCAGCATATAAGAACGAATAGAAATTTATTAAACCAGCAACCCCATTGATTTAAAACTGCTATGTCCTGAGCGGCTGATGATAATATGGTCATGAACCGTGATGTTTAATGGGCGTGCCGTGTCATTTATTTGATTTGTGATTTCGATATCGGGCAGGGACGGCGTTGGGTCACCACTGGGGTGATTATGCACCAAAACCAATGATGTTGCGCCGATATTCATGGCCTTTTTCATGATTTCACGGACATAGACATTGGCACCATCGATCGTACCGCTGGCGTGAATTTCATCCTCGATCAAAATATTTTTTTTGTTTAGATATAAAATACGAAATCTCTCAATTGTGTCCTCGGCCATTGTGGAATGGCAATAATCCAGCAATCGATCCCAATTATTAAGGGCGGGTTTGTTCATAAGCTCGCCTTTCATGGCCCGGGCATGCAGAGCATGCACAGATTTTAAAAATGTTGCCGTGTTTTCGGATACTCCCTTAACAACACACAAGTCATCGATATCGGCCTGAAACATTTTATGCAATGTGCCAAATTGTGCAATTAGGTCTTTTGCAATCGGTTTCACATCCTTACGCGGTATGGCGGTAAAAAGCAGAAGTTCCAGCAGTTCATAATCCGCCAAGGCATCCGTACCGCCCGTTTGAAACCGCGCTCTCAGGCGGTCACGATGACCCAATTTATGATTTGTATCAGTCATTAGTATAGGGCGGTTTCGTGTGCCCAGCGGGGGATAGAGTGAAAATCTCAACACCATCCGCGGTTACACCAATTGTATGTTCAAATTGGGCGGAGAGGGAGCGATCGCGCGTTACCGCCGTCCATCCATCATTTAATATTTTTGAATCGGGTTTGCCACTATTAATCATGGGTTCGATTGTAAATATCATCCCTTGTTCTAACACGATACCTGTCTTGGGTTGACCGTAATGAAGGACGGATGGAGGTTCATGAAATTGCATGCCAATGCCGTGTCCACAAAAATCGCGGACAACGCCAAACCGTTCGGCCTCGGCGCGTGTTTGAATGATGTGACCAATGTCACCCAATGTCGCACCAGGTTTAACCGCATCAATTGATTCCATCAGACATTGATAGGTCACGTCCAACAATCGTTGTGCCTTGACGTTAATATCCCCAACCGTAAACATACGTGATGTATCGCCATACCATCCATCAACAATTGTGGTGACATCTATATTTAAAATATCGCCCTTTTTTAATTTTTTATCGGGGGCAGGAATGCCATGACAAATAACATTATTGATGGATATGCATGTGGATTTTGGAAATCCCTTATAATTTAATGGCGCAGGAATCGCACCGTTGCGCGTAATAAAGGCATGCATTAAATCGTCTAATTCTTCGGTGCTAACCCCCTCAACAACATGCGGTGTAATGAAATCCAACGTTGATGCCGCTATTTTGCCAGCAATACGCATTTTGGCGAATCCATCATCGCCCCATAGCGGAATTCCATCAGCAGTGCGTCTTAAAGGTTGTGTCATGGTTTCTTTGTATGAAGAAACGGCAAAAAAGTCAAAGTGTTATTAATCGATTGTTGCCTTGATGTATCCAAGTGCGGTTGATTTCGGCGTGATACCAGCATTCATCGATACGCGATAATCAATAATATGCTGCATTAATCGTTTGCGTGTTAATTCATCAAGATTGGCATTCAGAATTGCATTTTCAGTTAGGCGTAAATGGTCAAATTCATCCGTGACACCTGCCTTATGCGCCAATGAATATTCCTTGCCGATGTTTGTGTTCATGAGCAAGGGGTTGTCAGAGCCAAGGCAAACAGAAATTCCAGCATCCAAAAATGTTTTGATGGGATGATCCTCAACCCGTTCATAATAATGTTGTAATTCGCGGTCAACGATTATGGTTCTGTTTCCATTTTGTGATGCGACGGATTGTCCCATAGTCATCATCTTTGTGTCCTCAGGCAATCCAATACGTTTATTGGCCGATAAGCATAATTCCATACAAATTTGACGGTCTGCAAATTCCTTTATGAGATCGGATGATGTGTGAATTAATACACCGTGCCCAACACGCAATCGGCGATGGTCGTTGCGGGCAATTGTCCATGCATCACTGGGGACAACCTCTAAAAAATCAACGGCGTTATGGACATGTTGTTCGGCAACATGGGGTGTCAAACCCAATCCCGCATCATGCCATGCAATATTGAGGGCGCGTTCAAAATCGGAAAATGGGTTGACGCTTTCATCACCCACAAGGCCGAAGCCTGTGATCAATGGATTTGGATTTTGTGCCAGATATGTTGCGGCCTGTTCCGCGCGTTCCGCACCGTAATTACGAAGGGATGTGACGATGATACGGCTTTCGATTCCTGTGTTGGCACGGGCGGCCTCTATGCCAATCGACACGGCCTCCATCTGTTTGGCGAAATCATCGCCTTCGCGGTATGAATTGGATATTTCGGCATAAATGGCCCCCTCGCGGGCAATGCGCTCTAAATATTCCTGAACCGTGACCGCCAATTCGGCATTATCAACGGTCATGCCGCGGCACGCCTCGTAGGTTTCATGGAAATTTGTCAGGTTAGGGTAATAACGCGTTTCCCGTTCGGTCAAAAAGTCTAATTCCAATGGCGTGCGACGTTTTTTGACACGACGAACAAACGTATCATTGGAGAGCGCAAGCGAAATATGCACATGCATTTCCGCCTTTGGAAGGGTATAGGGAACTTTCTGTTGATTCACAATTTCAAATTCTTCTTTCATTGTATTAGTTAACCTCCATGCAGTTTTTTATTTTATGTCTAGCACAAAAGGTAGGTTTATGTCACCCATAATTTGGGGCGCTGGTCATGCTGGCCAAATCATGGACGTGGCTTTCTTTTAATCCTGCATTTGAAATCTTTACAAATTCGGCGCGGGATGGCATTAACGCAATTGTTTCTGCGCCAATATAACCCATGCCTGACCGCAATCCACCAACCAATTGATAGAGGATGTCCGCGGTGGGGCCTTTGGCCTTGATTAATCCCTCGACCCCTTCGGCGACCAGTTTATTCGCCTCGGAATTATTTTTTTGGAAATAGCGATCGGCCGACCCATCGGACATGGCACCGATTGACCCCATTCCGCGATAGGCCTTGTAATGTTGTCCGTTGATTTTGATGATGTCACCAGGGGCTTCGTCAGTACCAGCAAGCAACGAGCCAACCATAACGGCGTCCGCACCCGCGGCCAATGCCTTAACGATATCACCAGAATGACGCAAACCGCCATCGGCGATAATGCCAATGCCTTTATTTTTCGCAACGGATGCAACATTCATCACGGCGGTTAATTGCGGTACACCAACCCCCGCAACTATACGCGTGGTGCAAATTGACCCAGGGCCAATTCCGACCTTGAGAACATCTGCACCTGCGTTTATCAAGGCCTCCGCGGCCTTTGCCGTGGCAATATTACCAGCGCATAATGTGAGAGAGTCAGAGAGTTTACGAACGCGTTCAACTTGGTCAAGAACCGCACGAGAATGACCATGCGCCGTATCAATGACAATCATATCGATTCCGCTATCGATTAATTTTTTTGCCTTTTCCAAGTGGGTTTCGGATGACCCAATGGCGGTGGCGGTTTTATGCCCAGAATCCTTTAATTTTTGAATAATTTCAATTTGATGGTTATCGCCCATATTGCGATGGATAACCGCCAATCCACCAGCAACCGCCATGGCGACACCCATATCATATTCAGACACGGTATCCATTGCCGCGGATAGGATCGGAATATCCAACATTAATTTTTTTGATAAATATGTTTTCGTTGAAACCATATCGGGGGTTACCGACGTGTCCTGGGGCGTTAATAAAACGTCATCATAGGTGAGGGCTTCGGTAATAACGGGAGGTGTATAATTGATTTGTTCCATGTGTTAATCTATATAAACATCATGGAAAAATCAAACACAAAAACGGCTGGTCTGATAATTATTGGTAATGAAATTTTATCGGGACGGACACAGGATACAAACACAAAAACCATTGCCCTTAAATTGGGTGAAATTGGCGTGCAATTGACCGAGGTTCGGGTGATACCTGATATCATTGAAACCATTATTGCAACGGTGCAATATTTTTCAAAAAATTATGATTACGTTTTTACCACGGGTGGCATAGGGCCAACCCATGATGATAAAACGGCCGATGCCGTGGCACGTGCTTTTGGGACGGATCTGTATCAACATCCAGATGCCCTATCGGTTTTAATTGCCCATTATGGTGGTGCGGAACATATGAATGATGGGCGTGTAAAAATGACCTATGTGCCGCGTGGTGCAACATTAATTGATAATCCCGTATCCTCCGCGCCAGGGTTTAAAATTCAAAATGTACATGTCATGGCGGGTGTTCCAAAAATTATGGAAGGGATGTTAAATAACATCATTCCAACATTACAGGGCGGTGACATCATTAAATCACGCCAAATGATTGTGCAAAAACCAGAGTCCGAAATTGCAGCATTTTTGCAACAAATTGAAGATGCGTTTGAAGGTTTAGACGTCGGCAGCTACCCCCGATATTCAAACGGCGAGCCAGAGGTAACAATTATTATTCGTGGTCGTGATGAATTGGTGTTGGATAAGGCATTAGAATTATTGAGTGAAAAATTACAGTGATTTATAAATTATTTGTTTGAACCACAAAGTTACACAAAGTCACGCAAAGTTCTTTCTTCTGTTTGTTATTCCATGGAGTGTAAAGACGAAGACTCCCTATTAAGCAGATCTAAGTGAAATCCTTGGCGATTCATAGGATGACAATAAAGAAAAGAAAAACTCTGTGTAACTCTGCGTCCTTTGTGGTAAAAAAAAATAAAATAACCATTGACTTGCCATAAGGTAATTTGCTTTTATAAAAATAAAAAGCAGGGGCAGGCGAGCGTGACCATTATTGATTTCACCAAAGTTTCTACAAAAAACCAGCCAAAATTATATAAGGTGGATGATATAAGAACCAGTCGTAATATTAGCGCAATGCGCTTGATTGAAATAAGTCATAGGCATCCTCGTATTATTTCAGTTGGATTTGATGGAAATCGATTTTCAAAACCAACCACGATTGATGTAGGCGACAAAGTTCAGATATCCATCTTGAAGGATCAAAAACGAGGATGTGACGTTAGTGATATTATTGGTGGTTTTGGATATCATTTTATTTTAGACGATATCAAAATTTGGAAACCAAATGTCGTTAGCCTTGAGGGTTGGCGCAATATCAACACCGGTCAAACACGATTCCAACCAAGGGTGTTTTAATCATGACATCAACAATTTCATTTTTATCAATAGCACAACCAGATCACAGAGAACCAATTTTTAGTGAGGTGCTGGATGTGCGTGAGTGGGCAACATATAGTCATGAAAAATTCATTTTGTGCACTTTGCGTTTGGGTGAATCGAAAGCTCGCGTTGCAATTCATGAATCCTTGATTGGTGTTGATACACCTGAAATAGGGAATTATATCCATGTAAAATTGGCAGGTGACAGAAACCAAATTAAGCCAAATTTTAACTTACCTGAATTTGGTGGTCACTTTTATTTGGTTAAGGAATACCAAAAAAAGGAGGGTGAGCTTGTGACCCTTCAATCAACCGTCAATAAACGAAAATTTAGACGTTGAATTAATCCGTTAAATCGTCCCATAATTCTTTAACCTTATTAAAAAATCCTGCGGATTCAGGGGAATTTTTGGAGGGGTCTTTGCCGCCAAAATCTTTCAACATATCCTTTTGCTTGCTCGATAAATTGACAGGTGTTTCAACGAATATTTCGATATACGCATCACCGCGTTGCGAGGAATGAAGAACGCTCATGCCCTTACCTTTCAAACGGAATTGTTGTCCCGTTTGTGTCCCGGCGGGGATTTTGACTTCGGCTTTGCCCCCCTCGATGGTTGGGATATTCACCGCGCCACCCAGTGCGGCCTCGGTCATGGCGACGGGCACACGGCAATGTAAATTCGCGCCTTCGCGTTGATAAAATTTATGTGATTTGATATTTATTAAAACATAAAGGTCACCAGCAGGACCGCCTTTTAGACCCGCCTCACCCTCGCCATTTAAACGAATGCGGCGTCCGTGGTCTATACCCGCGGGGACGTTGACCTTCAATGTTTTGGATGTCCGCATACGGCCTTCGCCTGCGCATGACCCGCATTTTTCCTTAATCGTTTGACCTGCACCAGAACATGTGGGGCATACACGTTCCACGGTAAAGAACCCTTGTTGGGCGCGCACACGTCCGTGTCCATTACATCCCGTACATGTTTCGGCCTTTGTCCCGGCCTTTGCACCACTTCCAGAGCATGTGTCACACGATTCCCATGTTGGAATACGAATTGTTTTTTCCGTGCCTTTAAACGCGTCCTCGAGTGTAATATCGAGTGAATATTGAAGGTCAGACCCGCGCGCCGCGCCACCGCGACCACTGCCTGATTGACGACCGCCACGACCACCCATCATATCACCGAACATTTCCTCGAATATATCGCCGAACCCTGCCGCGCCTTGACCGCCCGTTCCGAAACCAAAATCGGAAAATCCGCCACGGCCTCCGCCACCGCCCCCTGCACCTTGTTTAAATGCATCATGACCATAGGCGTCATAGGCCGCACGTTTTTGATCGTCTTTTAGGACATCATAAGCCTCGTTAATTTCTTTAAATTTGGCTTCGGCGTCTTTATCCTTGTTGGTGTCAGGATGATATTTCATCGCCTGCTTGCGATAAGCCTTCTTCAGCTCCGCCGCATCCGCACCCTTTTTAACACCAAGTGTTTCGTAGAAATCTTTACTCATAGTTTATTACCTATTTTTTTAACCACAAAGGGCCACGGAGTTTTTTTGTATAGCAATTCCTCTGGGGTTCTATCTGCTTTTAAAATTTTTGAAACGCAAAGTTTCGCAAAGTTTAATTTTAGAAAAGAAAAAACTTTGCGTGACTCTGCGTGACTTTGCGTTTCAATAAACATCATTTATTTACAAACTCTTTCTATCAATCGGATTAAAAATGGTGTCCAATGCCGCAAAGAAATTTTTGATGGGGGAATTGTCATTCATGACTTTATTTTGTTGCACCATCACCGATCGTTTCATTTTTGCCAGACGTTGATTGTATGATGAACGGCGTTCGGGTGTTCCGATATTTTGATAGGCCTGTTGTAATAATATAAAATTACGGTTGGCGCGCACACTGTCTCCACCATGGTGACGGTCAGGGTGCCATGATTTTACCAAGGCGCGATAAGCCGCGTTGATTTCATTTTGCGTCGCCTGTTCGGGGACGTTTAAAATGTCATAGCTGGTCAATGATTTTTTCATTCTCATATATCCTTTATGGATGATTCATGGGTACCATATGAATATTGACGTTAAAGTTATACACTGTAATCGCAACCCCGTTGAAAAACGGGGCCTATACAATTTTTATTTCAGAACCGATAGGCCCCGTGTCAAGCACGGGGTTACGTTTGAGTATACTACTTCTTATCGTCTTCGACTTCGGTGAAATCGGCGTCAACAACATCATCTTCTGATTTTGCCTCTGCACCATCCTCGGCATCAGCCTCACCATTGGCGGCGGCCTCTTCCTGTGCCTTGCGATAGGCCATTTCACCCAATTTCATCGCGGCCTGCGCTAATTCATTGGTTTTTTCGGTCAATTCATCCGCTGTTGCGTCTTCTTTTTCCAAAAGTGCCTTGGTATCCGCAATTGCGGTTTCAATCGCTTCCTTATCCGCGGCCTCGACATCATCACCAAATTCTTTTAATGATTTTTCGGTTGAGTTCACCATGGATTCGGCCTGATTGCGGGCATCAACTTGGGCGCGTTTTGCCTTATCAGATTCCGCATTTTCCTCGGCATCCTTCACCATTTTTTCGACGTCTGCGTCGGATAGACCACCACTGGCTTGGATTTTTATTTGCTGTTCCTTGCCTGTTGCGGTGTCCTTGGCCGAGACGGATACGATACCGTTTGCATCAATATCAAATGTGACCTCGATTTGTGGCACACCGCGTGGGGCGGGTGGAATACCAACCAAATCAAATTGACCTAGCGGTTTGTTATCTGCGGCCATTTCGCGTTCTCCTTGGAAAACACGGATTGTCACGGCGTTTTGATTGTCCTCGGCGGTTGAATAAACCTGTGATTTTTTCGTTGGGATTGTCGTGTTGCGATCAATCATTTTGGTCATGACACCACCCAATGTTTCAATACCCAATGACAAGGGCGTCACGTCTAACAAAAGAACGTCTTTAACATCACCTTGTAAAACACCACCTTGAATTGCCGCACCATTGGCCACAACTTCGTCAGGGTTCACACCCTTGTGTGGTTCTTTACCAAAGAAATCTCTCACGGCCTCAATAACCTTTGGCATACGTGTCATACCACCAACCATCACAACATCATCGATTTCGGATGCTTTTAGGCCTGCATCTTTCAACGCCGCCTTCATTGGTTCGATTGAGCGTTTGATCAAGTCCTCAACAAGTGATTCCAATTTGGCACGGGTTAATTTGATGTTCAGGTGTTTTGGCCCTGTGGCATCCGCCGTGATAAATGGCAAATTAACCTCTGTCGTTGTTGTGGATGACAATTCAATCTTGGCCTTTTCCGCCGCCTCTTTCAAGCGTTGCAACGCCATTTTGTCTTTGCGTAAATCAACGGATTGTTCCTTTTTGAATTCATCCGCCAAATAATCAATAATGCGTTCATCGAAATCTTCACCACCAAGGAATGTATCCCCGTTTGTGGCCTTCACCTCAAACACGCCATCACCAATTTCAAGAATGGACACGTCAAATGTACCACCACCAAGGTCATAAACTGCAATTGTTCCTGCCTCGCGCTTATCAAGACCGTAGGCCAGAGCGGCGGCGGTTGGTTCGTTAATAATACGCTCAACCTCAAGCCCAGCAATTTTACCTGCATCTTTTGTTGCCTGACGTTGTGAGTCATTAAAGTATGCCGGAACGGTAATCACCGCCTTGGTAATTTTAACGCCTAGATTGGCTTCCGCGGTTTCCTTCATTTTTTTCAAGACAATGGCGGATATTTGTGATGGCGAGAATTGTTCGCCGTCAATATCAACCCATGCATCACCATTTTTCGCCTTCACGATTTTAAAGGGTGCATTTTTGATCATTTTTTGAACTTCGGCATCATCAAATTGACGACCGATCAAACGTTTGATCCCATATAATGTATTTGTGGGGTTCGTCACCGCCTGACGTTTTGCCGGCATACCGGCAATGCGCTCACCACCATCGGTGAACGCAACATAAGACGGCGTTGTGCGTGCGCCCTCGGCGTTTTCAATCACGCGCGCCTTGTCGCCTTCCATCACGGATACGCAAGAATTTGTTGTCCCTAAATCAATTCCAATAATTTTACTCATAGTTCTACTCCTTTAATAAGCAAGTTCGTTAATATTA
>CAYGLI010000031.1:0-17697 GCA_964350795.1 uncultured Micavibrio sp. | reverse complement strand
GACCATTTTTAAAATAAGTCTTGGCATTTGAAAAAATCTGTCATATAACCATGATATTCCCTAAATTTTAATGATCAAAACGGCCGCAGGCCGCGATGGCACATAGGGAAAGAAAAGGTTTTAACATGGCAAAAGCAAATAAAAAAACATCACCGTTTCAATTTTTCTCTCAGGTCAAGGCCGAGACAAAAAAAATTACGTGGCCTACACGTAAGGAAACAACAATATCGACCATTATGGTTTTTATTATGGTGACAATTGCCGCCATATTTTTATTTTTAACGGATCAGGTTGTTGCAACAATCATCCAATGGATTTTAGGTTAATTTTTTTAAGGAGCACTACAATGGCTGCACGTTGGTACGTTATTCAGGTTTATTCAGGTTTTGAACAAAAGATTTCAGATTCAATTATGGAACAGGCCACCAAAAAAGGGTTTGCTGATCATATCGAAGAAATCATGGTTCCAACCGAAGAGGTTGTAGAGGTCAAGCGCGGACAACGTGTTCAAACTGAACGTCGTATCTTCCCGGGCTATATCCTGATTAAAATGGATATGACAGACGCAGGATGGCATTTGATTAAGAACACGGATAAGGTTACAGGGTTCCTTGGTGGTGGTCGCAAGCCTGTCCCAATTTCCCAGCGCGAAGCCGAATCAATGATGAAGAATATTCAGGATGGTGTGGACAGCCCACGCCCATCCGTTATTTACGATATTGGCGAAGAATTACGCGTGACCGACGGCCCATTTGCATCATTCACGGGTACGGTTGAGGAAATTGACGAAGAGAAACAAAAACTAAAAGTTTCTGTATCCATCTTTGGTCGTGCCACCCCTGTTGAACTTGACTACGGACAAGTCGAAAAAGTTTAAATTTATTAATAATTTTTAACAAATGAATAGGTGCGTTCTATTTATAAAGATAACAGGGTTAGTTGTAGTGACTTCATGGAATAATCCACAAGGGTTATTTGACATTTCATTATTTACTGGAATTTTTCAAAATTAATTTGCTATAGTGCCAATATGTAATTATTCATCATATTGTTGAATAAAGCCTTTTAGAGGGTAGGAGTTAAAGGCATGAGTAGCGAAAACGCAAAAACCACACGATTACAAAATAATGTACGCCAATTGGGTTCATCGGCGTCAAATGCCAATGGCCAGCACCAGATTTTATCTGCGTTGGATACATTGGGCGCGAAATTAGTGCGATCAGAATCTGAACGTGAAACGATGCGTCGTTTGTTAAACGAGGCATTAGAGGCGCAAGACCGTCTTGAAACGCAACTAGAGCGCAGCCAAATTAATATCCAACGTCGCATTGACCAGATGGAAGACAAGAACACTGGCCTGTCTATTGAAGACAAAGACTTTATTGAAGAACAAAAGCAAAAGGTCGCGCAAACCAAAGAAGTTTTGGATGACCAATTCGCCCGCCAATTAAGGGTTGAAGATAAATTGCGAGATTCCCAACAAACCATTCAAAAAATGCAACGTCGATTGGATTCCCAGGAACAAAAACGTGCAAAATTACAACGCCGAATTGAACGTGTGGAAAATATTGCCGCGGACGCCCAAAATGCGTTGGAAGCCAAAGCGATAGTTTTATTAACCGATCAGTCTGAACAGGTTCGTCACCTTCGTGATCTTCAGGAAGAACAAGCCACCCATGCGATGAAGACGTTAAATTTATTGCACAGCGCCCCGGCAAATGATGTGCTCGACCAAGATGACTCAAAAAAATCATGGTTGGGCCGATTTAAATCAAATGGATCTGTTTTACCTTTGCTTGTTGCGCTTGGCTTGGGGTGGTTTATGGCTTCCAATACGCAAACGGATATGCCGACATTGGTCTTGAATGAAAATGGTCAATTGGCACAAATTGATTTGCGGGAATTTAATACTACTCAACGCCAAACAACAATTGCGGAAACACCAACGCTCAATACAGCGATTGAAAATGACATTGTCGCGTTTGAAACGGATTGGATAACCAATGATATATTGGAACAGGCATTAAATGGTATGGAAGAGGGTGAGGCCATAGCGGATGAGACAGCCACGGCGACCACTGCGCCGTTTGATGTTTTGCAAACGATGGCGCGTGCCGATATTACGATGGATCGGGATTTGTCTTTGCCCAATGAATTAAGAGAATTAGAAGATTCTGCCTTTGCAAAAATTCCAGAGGCACAGCATGATTTGGCCGCGCTCTATACCGCGGGGCAGGCGGGTGTCACACAAAATTACGAACGCGCTGGATTCTGGTTTCAACAGGCGGCGGAACAAGGCATAGGTAACGCGGCCTATAATTTGGGTGTGCTATTCCAACAAGGGTTAGGACAGGAACAAGATTTACAACGTGCGCTGGATTGGTATCGCCGTGCCGCACAATTAGGTCACCCAGAGGCACAATATAATTTGGGTATTGCCTATATTGAGGGTGTTGGCACACGGTATAACCCCAATATGGCCGCGGCCTTTTTTCAACAGGCAGCCTTTGGTGGTATTGCCGAGGCGGCATATAATTTAGGACTTATTTTAGAAAATGGATTATTGGGTGAGGTTCGCCCCAATGATGCCCTGAAATGGTATCGCGGCGCAGCCGATAATGGAAATGCCGAGGCGCGTCAGGCATTAACAACCCTTGGGACCGAATTGAATATTCCTTTGGATCAAGCAGGAATGTTGGATGATGGTACGTCATTAGCGTTGCTTATGACCCCCCTGCAAAATCTTGAACCCGCCGCGGGTGGTGATAATGCGCGTGAAATTGCAAAAGATGTTGATTTAGGAACATTGATTCCGACACAAGATCAAATTTTAGTCGCGCAAATTCAAGAACAACTCCGTAAGGCTGGCCTTTATAATGGCCCCCAAGACGGTATTATTGGCGCAGGTACGGTGAGGGCAATTAAAACCTTCCAAGGGCAAAATAATATCTCAACTGATGGGAAGGCCACGCCTCAGTTGTTGACTTATATGTTGCAGCAGGGAACGGGTGAATAAAAGTTATTTGATTTGTCTCTTTGCCTGCGCAATTAGGTTGGTTGTTTGATTTCTACCTCTGGGGGAAGACGATTACGTTACTTTCCCGCTCTTACCATCGGCATTTGAAAATGTTATTTGCAAGTGTCCATTTCGTCGACTTTGTTTGATAGAAACAACCGACAATCCGCTTTTTTTAAATGCTTTTGACAGCTCTCGTCGATCTTTTATTTTTCCCATGACAGTAATGGCATATAAATTTTACTTTTTCTTTTTACGCTTCTTTGGCTTAACCGTTTTGGTTTGACCGTCGATGTCGTCATGGTCAATCACTTCTGATTTCTTGGCTGCTTTTTCTTTCTCGTCATTTTCATGCTCAATCATGTCCTCTAATTTTTTCTCAGCGCGGGTGCGGGTGAAGATATTGACTTTCACGCCCTCTTGGCGAAGGAGGATATATTGTTGAAGGATGGATAATGTATTTGACCAAGACCAATAAATTACAAGTCCAGCAGGGAATTTTGCCAAGATAATGACCAACCAAAACGGCATAATGCCCATCACGATTTTTTGTGTTTGGTCGGTTGGTGGCGGGGACAAACGTTGTTGCAAGGCCATTGTTAAACCCATAATGATTGGCCATGCCCCAATGTGAAGCCACGATGGTGTATCCCACGGAATAAGGCCAAATAATTCAAATAGGTTGGTGGGGTCGTATGACGACATGTCATTGATCCACCCCCAAAATGGTTCGTGGCGCATTCCGATATTCACGTAAAATACTTTGTACAAGGCAAAGAAAATTGGAATTTGCAACAAGATGGGGAAGCATCCTGCCATCGGGTTCACGTCTTCTTTTTTATACAGCTCGAATATCGCGGCCTGCATCTTTGCGCGATCATTACCATGTTTTTCACGGATTTCAATCATTTGCGGTGCAACCTTACGCATACGGGCAAATGACCTGTATGATTTTTGTGCCAATGGAAACACACATAATTTAATCAAAACGGTAAAGACCAAAAGAGATATCGCAAAGCTTCCGAATATACTATCCAACCATGTTAAAATTTCATAGAATGGGCGGGTTAGGAAATAAAGAACACCAAAATCAACCGCCAAATCAAAATGTGGGATACCATATTGCGCGGCGTAATCTTCCAACATATTCACAATTTTTGGCCCTGCGAAAAACTCAATCGGCACTGATTTCATTTCACCTGGTTGAAGGACAATTGCGGCGCCCATCATGTCGGTTTGGTAATGTGTTGTACCGTCTGATTTTGGTTCACCAATAAAACGGAATTTTACTTCCTCGGTATAATCTTTCCCTGTGGTCAGGGCGGCCAACCAATATTTATCGGTTATCCCAATCCATCCCTCGGTTGCGCGGGCGGTTGTGTTTTCACGGTCATCCAAATCACCGTAATCAACCTCGAATAATTCATCGCCAATATATCCGATTGGGCCTTCGTGCAAGATAAAGGCATTGGCCATTTCCGCGGGCATTCCATCGCGCCCAATTAATGCGAATGGGTATAGTGTTACGGCGTTTCTGGATGTATTACGCACGGATTGTTTCACCGTAAACATGTATTTATCATCCAATGTGATTGTCTTGGTGTAAACTTGCCCTTGGCCATTATTCCATGTTAATTCGATGGGTTCGTTGGGCGTGATGGTGGTTTTATTTGTTGTCCAAACGGTATTTTTATTTGGTGTTTTCACATTGGGGTCATTGGAAATCCATCCAAACTCCCCATAATAAGCGTGCTTTGCCCCAACGGGGTTGAGCAATGTTACATTCTCTGACCCCTCAGGTTCTGTCATATAATTTTTAAGGGATAAATCATCAATGCGACCGCCCTTTAGATTCAATGATCCTGATAATGTTTCCGTTTCAATTGTGACGCGGCGTGCCTGTGTTATTGCCTGATCACGGGATAGGGGTGTGTTTAATGCCGTTTCAACAACGGGATTGAGGGCGGCTTGTTCTTGAGCGGACTTGATGCGCTCTATCGTTGGTTGAGAGATAAATTTATCGTATAAAAGGAACAGGACAATACAGGCAATAAAAAACACAATCATATTGCGTTTATCGTCTGGGTGCATTTTTTTACTGTCTAAATTATTCATAGGGCTCTCTTTTTATTCTTTCTTTTTCATCGCTGATCGCCTTGGCAATATCAATGCGCGTTTGGCGGTTTTTTAAATGTGGGTTCACGGCCTCTGTTGGTTCTGGCGGTGGATCGGCATTTACAATTTTGTTTCGGACATGACCATAGCCGAGGGAGGAATAAACCGCAATCCCAATCATCAGGCCAGAAACAAAAAACATGGGGTGAAAAATTATTCCTAAATTCTCAATAAAATAAGAAGGTGCGGAAATAAGAATGTCGATAGCCAGAAATAAAACCTCTAACCCTGTCCATATTCCCCCTGCAAACAACGCCATTTTTAATCGGTCACCTTGTTTCAAGGTGAATGTCCCTGCCTTTTTATGCAGATAGGTTTCAATGATAATATCCAATAAATACAAGAAGGCGAAAATGAAAATAAATGCAAAAATGCCCTTATCAATTCCAAATAAATCATCCAAGGCATAGGATGTTAAAACAATAAATAAATAGGCAGCGGCGAATATATAATAAAGTTGTTTCATTGTTTATTCATCTTTGGATGGGACGGGGTCATACCCTTTCGTATTCTCTAAATGGACTTTAGCAAATGGATGGCATTTACAAAACCTCTTTGTCCCAAGTGTTAACCCTTTTTGCACGCCATGCGTCTCTATGGCCTGTTTCATATAGGTCGAACAGGTTGGTGTATACCGACAATTCCGCCCTAATAACGGTGATATCAGGATTTGATAGATCTTAATCGGGATAATAAAAACATATTTCATAAAATAATTTCATATCACAGGGCAATTATCCTTGCACTGGTAAAGTTTCGTTAATATAACTGCTTTAGAATAAGTATGACTAAAAAATAATATAGCGGTTCGGAATTAATGGGTATTTCAAAACACGATAAACAAGCATTGGCCGATTTATTCATCCATATGGGTGTGCCCTTGGTTGTGGCCATGCAAACGGTCGAAAGTTGGTCCGGTGGCGCGACAGAGGATTTATCGGTTCGCGCGGAAAAACTATCTAAGCTTCTCACAATTTCCGTTGAATTTGCGACAAAAATTACAAAAAAACTGGAAATCCGCGATGCCTATACATTAGAAAATGTCCGTGGCAAGATTATTCGCATCGTCACGCCAATTATCGCCGAAAATTATGTAACGGCGGGGGAGATTCCAAAGGATGAAAGCCTGAGAGATTTATCAGATTTATTCTATGTGATGTTATCATTTGCCGAAAGCGTATCCCCAACCGATGAAAAAGGGTCAAAGCCAACAAAAATGGCAATGATGGTTGAGGCATGCGAACCAATTATTTCTGCCGTCCGCGCCAATGACATGGGGATGGGTGCGGAAAAGGCATTTCAAGAATCAGTTGTGGGGTTGAAGGCACGCGCGGAACAGCTTGCGCCCAACCTTGGGTTAGAGAACGCTATTGAAAGTGGATTATTTCGCTCTATCGTCTCTATCTATGTTGCCTGTTATAATCAAATGGCCGAATCGGGTGATGATATTGACGCAGTTTGGGGTGAATGTGACGGGCGTTTGGCGATTATTCAGGGTTTAACGGCCTTTGTTGCCGATAAGGCAGGGATTGAGGTCGAAAAACCGAAAGCGCCTGAGCCAGCAAAAGAAAAACCTGTTAAGGATAAAATGGAGCCAGAGAAAAAGGCGAATACAAAAACTGAAGAGAAAAAAGATGATGGTGATGACGACGATGATGCAAACCCCATGTCATTTTTTGCGGCAGGATAAAGGATAAGAAATGCTAAACCATATTTTTGCAGCATGTTTAATGATGGCGGCGCAAAATTATGCGATTCCGCCACAGGTTTTGATTGGTATTTTGCATGTTGAGGGCGGTAAAATCGGCCAACAGGTGCGTAATACGAATGGGACGTATGATTTAGGGCCCATGCAAATCAATACATTATGGACAAAGGTTTTGGCCAAGGAGTGGGGCGTTAGCCGTGAACAGGCAAAACGTCTTATCCGTGATGATGCCTGTACCAATGTGAATGTCGCCGCATGGATTTTTCGCCGTAATTTGAACGAGGCAGGGACAATGAAAAAGGCGATTGAATGGTATAATTCGCGCACGCCTCATATTGGGCGGAAATATCGCCTCAAAGTCGTTGCGCAAATGAAAAAACATAATTTAATGCCTCAATCAAAACAGGATGCAACGGTTCAAAAATTCGCTTATGCTCAAAAGAGCGAATAAATCACAAATAAAAAGGGTTCATAATCTTTTCACGGACGTGATAATCTGCTACTTATTATAAAAAATACATATAAGGTATTGTAAAAAACAACGATGAAAAATTTTCTAACACTCACGATATCAATTTTGGTTTTGTCGGCCTGTGCTTATATGCCGAAAACGGCACAAAAACAACTGGTGGCTGAACCTGATTCTGTTGATTTAATGTTGGCGGATGCCGCGGATCGTGCCACACGTGCGCTGGAAACCTTGGCGGCGATGGAACAAACGCAAATGCCAATCAAGCCCGTTGCCATTGTGCCAAATGTCCCACAAGAATTGCAACGTGCCGTCACGTTTGATTGGACTGGGCCAGTTGAGCCATTGGTTGAGGAGTTAACACGTAAGGCAGGATATCAATATGGTATTATTGGAAATAAACCATCCACACCAATTACAATCACGATGAAGGCAACGAATAAACCATTGATTAATGTGTTCCGTGATATTGGGATTCAAATGGGTGCACGTGCGGATTTAAAGGTTGATGGTCGCGCCCGTATGGTTGAAATTCAATATGCCGATTTCGCGAATAAGGGTATTTAAGAATGCGTTTTTTGATTGCGGCACTTTTTATATCTCTGACTTTTCCTGTCTTGGCACAGGACACAGTGGATGATGATGCCGTAACACTTCCCGTTTTAATTGAAAAGACAGCCAATGCTAAACCATTAGAGGATTTGGCTGATTCACTGGGTAATGATAATGAAATTCGCCTGGATGCCCTGCGCGAGGCCGCCATATCATATGGTGCACGTGGTGGTTTGGCCAAACGCACGGCGGACATTCGCGATACAATTAACACCAAATCCTCAAGCATGGATCAAATATATGATTTTCGTCGTCTTTTGATTCCTGCGCCGTCTGGGTTGTTGATCGAACCACCAATTATTTCCGAAGGGGTTGATGCCGCCTTGATTGAATCGGGCGGGCAAACGGCGGCGGTTGCTGACCGTATTTATAATATTAATCGCAATGCACGTATTGTTTCGACGCCTCGTAATTGGCGTGCGTATTTGGAGCGGGATTGGGGTAAGGTTGAGTTACCGCCACAGGTTTTATTTCCACAAACAGCCGAAGAAAAAAAGATTTGGATTGAGAATTTAACCAAAGGTTGGGACGAGGGCACGAAGCAAGCCAATGAAATTTTTCAGGCTGATTTGGACAAGCTTGTCGCTGATTATTCAGGCATGATTCGATATCGTAAATTATTGGCTCAAGGCATCGTGTCCGCACCGTTCGCATTACAGGTTGATCGTGGTGTCACAGGTGGCGGCGATGAAATGCGTGTTGGTGACCGCGCGGTTCAAATCACAGGGCCATCACAATTAATGACGGAGGCCTTTGAATGGCAACCCGTAAGCCGATAAGCCTCCTTAAGGGGGAAAATAACGCGGCTGAAACATGGCCAGATGAACCTGTTCGTTTTACCGAGGATCATGTTGATCCATTTTTATTATGGTGTATTTCAAAGGGGTCATCGGATGTCACTATCCAATCGGATCGTCGTGTTTATAATGAATTATCAGGAAAATTATATCCCGCAACCTATCGTCCACTGGATTCGGCGGAAATAGCATCCTTTTTAAATCGTATTTATGGGCCAGAGGCCCTTGCGAAACTGGCCTCTGCCGAGGATTTGGATTTGTCCTACGAAATTCGCCCTGATCGTTACAATCGGTCTCGGTTTCGTGTGAATATTACGGCGGTATTGTCCAAGGGACGAGATGCGGTACAGGTTACTATGCGTGTTTTGCCATCCGACCCACCAACATTTACGCAACTGGGCATTGAGGATGCGATTATCAAAAATTGGGAACCGCGTCAGGGAATGGTGATTGTGACAGGGCCAACGGGGTCTGGTAAAACAACATTGCTGGCCGCGGGTATTCGTCATTTGCTGGAAAGCAAACATGGGTGTGGTAAGGTTTTGACCTACGAGGCACCGATTGAATATACCTATGACAATATCGAGGGGCCTCATTCATTGATTTCTCAAACAGAAATTCCACGCCATTTGCCTGATTTTGCGCGCGGTGTTCGTAATGCGCTTCGCCGTAAACCTGAAATTATTTTGGTTGGTGAATCCCGTGATAAGGAAACGATTAATTCCTCTATTGAGGCAGGGCAAACAGGTCACACGGTTTATACAACAACCCACACCACGGGCGTATCGGCAACCATTCGACGGATGATTTCAACATTCGATTCGGATGAACGGGCGGAACGTGCTTATGCCCTAATGGAAACAGTGCGTTTGATTGTCACACAGGCGCTTGTGCCAAAGGTTGGCGGCGGTCGTTTGGGTGTTCGCGAATGGATGGTCTTTGATGATCAAGTCCGCGAAAAACTGTTGGATATGGATTATAATCAATGGGCGGTTGAGATACAGCGTATGATTAACCAATATGGTCAAACCATGGAAAAATCAGCAACGATAGCGTTTGAAGCTGGATTGATAGAGCGTCGTCCTTACCTGATGCTAACCCAAGCCGGCGGTGCAGGTTAACTTTAAACACGGCGTCTTTTTCATCATGACGTCGTTAAATTTGGGCTTAAATATCTATCGATATTCTACGCCTTATTTGCTTAGTCCTGATAAAAAATACTCGGTTTAACAAGAACAAAACGATTTTGTAAAGATGCCGAAACCCCTTGCTTGACAATGGGCCTATCGGGTTTTGATTTAATATTGTATGGGCCGCGTTTTTCAACGGGGTTGCGTTTGAAGAGGCTTATCTCAAAGTCTGTAAATATTTTACCATTGCGGCGCGGTCTTCGGGTTTGCGCATTCCTGCGTAATTCATTTTTGTGCCTTGGGCATATTTTTTTGGTTTCCATAGGAAGCTATTTAAACTGTCCACGCTCCAAACACCGCCTGTGGCGATAAGGGCGTCGGAATAGGCAAATCCAGCGGTGTGCCCTTTTTTATTATTATAAACATTCCACATATTCGGGCCAATCTTATTTGGACCACCCTTATCGAATGAATGACAGGCCGCGCAGGCCTTCGATAATTGCTCTCCGCGTGTGACATCCGCGGCGGCAATTAAATCGGCGATTGGTTCTGCCACGGCTTCAACAACGGGGCCACCGCCAACGGGTGCCTCGGCAACCTCAACGATATAGGCGTCTTCTTCTAAATCCTCATCAGGGATAAATTTGTTGGCGATAAAGCCAGAGAGCATGGCAACGATGCCGGCGACCAATATTGCGGCGAATATTTTGTTGTTCTCTAAATCTGATGAAGCCATAGTTTTGAATTTTCTTTTGTGTTAATTTCATCAATATAATAACAGATAATAAAATTGAATCGAGACCAAAAATAATGAAAATTTCATTTCAGGGGGCAAAGGGTGCCTATTCCGACATGGCTTGTCGTGATTTATACGACAATGCCGAGACCATGCCGTGCGCATCATTTGATGATGCGTTTGATGCGGTGAAGGGAGGGCACGCCGATTTGGCCGTGATACCCATTGATAATACATTGGCAGGGCGCGTGGCGGATGTGCATCATTTATTACCGCACAGCGGCCTGCATATTATTGGTGAACATTTCCTGCCGATTGATCATTGTTTATTGGGCGTGAAGGGCGCAACCATTGGCGATATTAAGGAAGTGCATAGCCATGTTCACGCCATACCCCAATGCCGTAAATTTATTCGTGACCATGGATTGACCCCTGTTATTCGTGGGGATACCGCGGGTGCGGCAATGGAAATTGCGGAACGCGGTGATAAATCACAGGCCGCCATTGCATCGAAATTGGCCGCCGATATCTATGGTTTGGATATTTTGGTGCATGGCATACAGGACGATAAAACCAATAAAACACGATTTATCGTGTTGTCACCAACCCCCGTTTCAATTCCACAAGGTGATAACATCATGACATCATTCGTGTTCGAGGTGCGCAATATCCCCGCGGCATTATACAAGGCTATGGGCGGATTCGCCACCAACGGTGTGAACATGATGAAATTAGAATCCTACGTCGATCATCAATTTAATGCCGCGCGATTTTATTGTGAAATCAGCGGTCATGCGGATGATGATAATGCAAAATTAGCGCTGGAAGAATTAGCGTTTTTTGCCAAGGACATTAAAATTTTAGGCTCGTTTTCCAAAAGCCCGTTACGGGATGGGTTTTAGGTTTTTTTGAACCGCAAAGTCGCGCAGAGTAACGCAAAGTTTTTTCTTCCCTCAATCAACATTTTTTATTTCGGTGCTATGCCGTAGCGCGCTCTTTGGTCGCTTAAGCTCTCCAAATAGCGTTGTTGTGCTTTATTTTATCAAATTTAATTTCACCACTAAAGGGCACGTAGAACGCAGAATGAGTCAATAATACCTTCCGTGTCTTTCCGTGTTGTCCGTGGTTTAGAATTTAATAATGTATTGATTGCTTCGCTGGCGCTCGCAATGACGGTGTAAGACAAACCTTGCGCGACTTCGCGTTACTTTGCGTTTCAAAATTGCTGAAATTCTGGCCTTCGCCAGAATGACGTTGATTATAGCGAAAAAATAACTTGACATGCGTCCCTCTACTTTATATTGTGCGCCCATCTGTAAGGATTATTGCGTCAAAAACGCCTTATTCTTATTGGTTTACGACCTGGAATTACGGGTCGGCTAGAAGTTAATATTTAAAATAAGGAGAGAGTAAATTGGCTCGTATCGCAGGTGTAAACCTACCCACAAATAAGCGCGCGCACATTGCCCTGACATATATTCATGGTATTGGTCGCACATCCGCAAAGGACATCTTGGTAAAAATTGGTCATGTGGCCAAGAATGCCGATGACTATCCCCGTATTAATGAAATGAGCGAAGAGCAGTTGACGGCTGTTCGTGATGTTATCGACCGTGATTACGAGGTTGAGGGGGATAAGCGTCGTACTGTGTCCTTGGCAATTAAGCGTCTTTTGGACATGGCATCATATCGTGGCCTTCGTCACCGTAAGGGATTGCCTGTTCGTGGACAAAACACAAAAAACAACGCCCGTACCCGCAAAGGCCCTGCGAAGGCTATTGCTGGTAAGAAGAAATAGGAGGGCTTGAGAAATGGCTAAACCACAAACAAAAAGAGTTCAGAAGGTTAAATCAAAGAATATTACAGTTGCGGTTGCACACGTGAATTCAACATTTAACAATACGCATATTACAATTTCAGATGCCCAAGGAAATACGATTTCATGGTCAACATGTGGAACAATGGGTTTTAAGGGATCACGTAAATCAACACCATTTGCGGCGCAGGTTGCAGCGGAAGATGCAGGTAACAAGGCAAAAGAACATGGCGTTAAGGAATTATCTGTTCTTGTTAAAGGCCCGGGTTCAGGACGTGAATCGGCATTGCGTGCATTGATGAATATTGGTTTTACAATTACATCAATCAAGGACATTACAGGCGTTCCACATAATGGATGTCGTCCGAAAAAACGCCGTCGCGTATAATAATTATTTGGTAATCGGAATAACAATAAAACAAAGAGGATAAGACTTTGATACATAAAAATTGGCAAGAATTGATTAAACCAAACACAGTTGACGTTAAACATGGCGCAAATGCGCGCACAACAGGGACTGTTGTTGTTGAACCGTTGGAACGTGGATTTGGTTTGACATTGGGAAATGCGCTACGCCGTATTTTACTATCATCACTACAGGGTGCGGCAGTTTCCGCGATCCAGATTGACGGTGTTGTTCACGAATTTTCATCAATTGATGGCGTTCGCGAAGATGTCACAAACATTATTTTGAATGTTAAGGCGATTGCGGTTGCCATGCATTCCGAGGGACCAAAGAAAATGCGTTTAAGCGCGACTGGGCCTTGTGAAGTGACTGCCGGAATGATTGAGGCGGGTGCGGATATCGAAATTATGAACCCTGATTTGGTTTTGTGTACTTTGGATAAGGGCGCGAATTTGAACATGGAATTCACTGTTTCAACAGGTAAGGGGTATCGCCCTGCGGCGCAAAACCGCCCAGAAGATGCACCTGTTGGTTTGATTCCAGTCGACAGCGTTTATTCACCAGTGCGTAAAGTGTCATATGACATTGAAAATGCGCGTGTTGGACAAATCACTGACTACGACAAATTGACGTTAAAGGTTGAAACAAACGGTACTGTGACTCCTGAAGATGCTGTGGCCTTTGCAGCGCGCATTATGCAGGATCAATTACAGGTCTTTATTACTTTTGAGGAGCCAACACAAACGGCAACAGAAGAAAAAGAAGATGAATTACCGTTCAACCCTGCATTGCTTAAGAAAGTTGACGAGCTTGAATTATCGGTTCGTTCAGCGAATTGCTTGAAAAACGATAATATCGTCTACATCGGTGATTTGGTTATGAAGAGTGAAAATGACATGTTGCGAACACCGAATTTCGGACGTAAGTCATTGAATGAAATTAAGGAAGTATTGACACAGATGGGCCTATATTTGGGCATGAATGTTGACCAATGGCCACCAGAAAACATCGATGAATTGCTTCGCAAAATGGATAATCCATACTAATAAGGTAAAGTAAAATGAGACACGGAATAAAAGGGCGCAAGCTCAACAGAACATCATCACACCGTAAGGCAATGTTTGCGAACATGGCATCGGCGTTGGTGAAACACGAACAAATCGTGACAACCTTGCCAAAGGCGAAAGAGCTGAAACCATTCGTGGATAAGCTAATTACCTTGGGTAAAAAGGGTACATTGGCGGCACGTCGTCAGGCGATTGCAACAATGCGTGATGAAACACAGGCCAAAAAATTATTTGAAATTTTGGCTGACCGGTATAAAGACCGCTCTGGCGGATATTCACGTGTTTTAAAGGCTGGTTACCGCTATGGTGACAACGCCCCAATGGCCGTGATTGAATTGGTTGACCGCGACGAGAGTGCGAAGGGTCAAGATTCAGGTCCAACAATGTTTGATCAAAATGCCGAAATGGAAAATCCAATGGCTGGTTTTGCGGGTGATACATCCGTTGATGAAACAACGATTGAGCCAAAGGCAAAGAAAGCTGCGCCTAAAAAATCATCAGATACTGCAAAAGCAGAAGCCAAGGAAGATAAAAAACCTGCCGCTAAAAAAACAACAGCGAAAAAGAAAACATCTGATAAATAAAAAAATTATCAATCTCCCTAAAAACGCTCCGTATACGGGGCGTTTTTTTATTATAATTTGATACATAAACTTAAGTTTATATTTATAAAATATGCATATTTTCAAAAATTTGCAATATACACAGTTTTGGGCTATATTGCTTATAAATAAGGCAACAGTATAAATAATAATAAAAATAATAGGGGCGATACTGATGAATAAGAACAATCAAAAACTTGTTAAAACCGTTAAGGAAACATTATTTCCATCTCATATAATTGGGTTGGATATGTTGGAAAAATTGTCTAATCAGGTTTTGAAAAAAAACGAAGACGGCTCAATTAGTGGACTTCGCTATGTTGTGTCGGCTGAACCATCTACCCTACGCCCCGTCAAATCGTGGATTATCAATATCGAACAATGGCATTGCGATGAACAGGCCAATATTGTTGCGAATGATATTTTATTTATAAGAATATTGAATTCCGCCAAATTTGATGCAATCTGCTATGACGATTGCATACGCGATGTTCATGTCCATAATCAAAAATTAGATGTGGAGAATACGTATGGGTTTAACGCCTTAATGGCGTCCGTTTTATTCATATCAAAAATTGATGCTGGGCGTGTTCCTGATATTCAAAAAACACTATCAACCTACAATTTGATCGGTTAAGACACGGGTTGATCAACGCGTACAGGCAGGTCAGTGACCAATGGGTCGTCTTCCATCATTTCAATCATACCGCTTGGTTGTATGGCGAAATTTGATAGGAATAATGCGTTGGAATAAAAAACGATAGCATCACATAAATAATGCCCATCATCATTCTTACCTTCATAAGATGCGGGGCGTAAAACACCTTCAACGGCCTTTTGTGTTCCTGCATCCATGTTTTTAGGTAGGCCATAGCTGTCCATAGTTTCTGAAATTAAAAACGGGCCTTCCTCGCCACGAACGAAGAAGCAAAAGAACCTAAGATAGTCTAAAACATTCTCTTCTGTGACCTTAATTGGCGCCTCCGCATTCATCATATGAATTGGCGGGGATGTCCCATCAAGGCGCGTTAATTCACCCTTACTGGTTAAATAATAAACATTTAAATGCGATGGATCCCAATTGCTATCACGTAGACGTACAAGCGCAACAGTTTTATAGAAGGGCAATTGACGCCAATGGATTTCCGTTGAATCAACCGCGCATTCATGTTTGTCATCAATTGTGCCAACCTTATCAAAAAATCCTTGTTTTTCTGCCTCGCTAACGGCATTCCATTTATCATCATCGTGAAACATATTTATTGATCCTTATTCATTAGTTAAATTATTTTACGTGCCTTAGGAAATTAGGGCAAGCAATGATTTGACATTTGTTTTGTAAGGTACTATAACAGGCGCAGAATTAAAAAAGGATTAAGAATATGAAACGTACTTTTCAACCATCAAACCTTGTTCGTGCCCGCCGTCATGGATTTCGTTCACGTATGGCAACGGCCAATGGTCGCAAGATAATTTCTGCGCGCCGTGCCAAGGGCCGTAAGCGCATCAGTGCGTAATAAAGCCGAACAAGCACAATCTGAAATTTGTTCAGGCCGTTTGAAAAAGCGGCCTGAATTTTTATTTGTGGCCAAAGACGGCCAAAAATGGGTGTCTGATTGTGTTGTTGTTCAAATCATTGAAACGGATAGGGATGAGGTCAGGTTCGGGTTCACCGCAACCAAAAAAATAGGAAACGCCGTTATACGTAATCGCGCCAAACGACGCCTTCGTGCCGCGGCGGATGAGATCATAAAATCAGAAACCATAAAATCAGTCGATATTGTTTTAATCGCACGTGATAAAACCGCTAATATTGAGTGGAATAAATTGGTTAAAGATATACGATGGTGCTTAAAGCGGTTGAATGCGTTAGAAGAAAAGCCTTCCCTGCAGCCATAAAATGGATGGATAGGCCGCCAACCAAACCCAGAAAAATCGATTAAACCCAAACAAGCATGCATTGGCAAAATGAAATATCGCCGCGATAATTAATCCAATCATAAGCGCAGGTTGGTTTATGAGTGTTAGGGGAAAGGCAATCTCGAATAATATCACCGACCATGACGCCACCCATAATAATTTTGGTTTATTCGCCAATTCGCGTAGGGATTCGCTTGTGGGGTAGGCGGAAAAAGAAAATACATCCTGTAGGGCACGTCCGTTACGCCATTCAGGGTTCATAATTTTGACCCATCCCGCGATAAAATAAGACAATATTAATTGCAGAGCTAAATACCCAAAAATATATTCCTGCCATTGAACCGTGGGGATAAAATGAACCAAGCAAAGACAACAGATAATCAAATGCCCCATGCGGTCGCTGCCGCCATTATAAGGACCTTGAAATCGATTAAGGATAAATAATGTGTTGATGACAATCGCCAATGAAACCCATTGCGTTTGTAATCCAATCAATAACAACACACTTAAAAACAGGCGCGTTGAAAATAAATAGGGATTTTGTTTTGAGGCGCGTAAATGTTCAAAACTTTGTTGAATAAACGCAATCGCCAATAATATTTCCGTGAGGCGGATCGCCAACTCTAAACTCATGTATCATGACTTTCATCAAGTGCGTGAACTTTTGAAATATAACGAACTTCCTTTTGTAACGTATTGCCATCGCGGGAAATAAACACCAACCGAAATTGAATATAAGGCGCGACCGTATAATCACTATCGGTTCGAATATGATTCAGGATTTCTTGGTAACTGTGGTCTGTTGGTTTTTCGGACAACCTTTCGGCGCAACTGACCAAAAATAAAGATTCATTCCAATCGGGATTCCAAAACAGGCGTTTCACCATCGTGCCAAATGATAATTGTGATGGACGTGGTCGAAATTCTTGCCATTCTCTTTTATCTTGAGTTGCGATATTTATCATTGCGACCTCGATACGCGGGGATGGTGCAATAATATCAAAAAACCGCCACGAGGGGATGAGTGCAGGTAACAACAATTTCAGGGGGCGTATCATCAATGAAATTAAACCATGTCAGTATAAAGAAAACAAGTTGATGATATAAAACAAAAAAGCCCGCCAGAAAGCGGGCTTTTGAATGACTTATTAAAATATTTACAATGTAATTTTCGATACGACACCGGCACCAACTGTGCGTCCGCCTTCACGGATAGCAAAGCGTAGACCTTCGGTCATGGCGA
>CAYGLI010000030.1:0-18104 GCA_964350795.1 uncultured Micavibrio sp. | reverse complement strand
TTATCAACCATCAGGCAATTATGTGCCGCAATTCCTGACAGGCTTTTTGACCATTCAGGATCAAGAAAATATGTGCCGCAATTCACGATGATACGGTGGTTCGAATACCCCATTTCAAATGCTATAGGCGAGACATGATCACCCTTATTGCCGTGGTCAATAATAACCGACGTTCGCCCTTTTCGAATGGATGTGTACCCGCTGTTTTCTAATTGTGTGTCGTTGCGCCGAAATCGTAACCGAGAAAGCAGAGTGACCTTTTCAATTTGTTTTTGATTGGGCAACGTACATCCCTGAAAATGAGGTAAATCTTTATCGTTGTGGGTGTATATATTAAGCGTGCGGACGCTGGTTTCAATTTTTTTTGATAGCCATAAGGGCACAGGATTTTGAGATTGCTGTAGGGATTGCTTGAGTTGTAATAATGATTGCGCCAAATCTAATAAATTTTGTGGATTACGTTCTATCAAACCACCGTCTTTGTGGGATATATCATCCAAAACGCCTTTGATAAGCTGTAAATGACTTTGGAAACCAACCTCATCATAAAATTGAACACAATGACATTGGGCGATAATTAATGCCCATAAAATGCTATAGCGATCAAAATCATCAATGGTTTGGTTGGTCGCCAAGGTATTCTTTAGATGATGATAATGTTTATATAAACAGGCATGAAATTGATCTATAAATTCATCAGAAGCGGCCTCATAGGCGAAATCATAGACGATCAACCAAGTAACAAGACGCGTTGCGGCCAAATCAGGCCGCCATATAATATGATTATAATTTTGAAAATGGTTTAACCAATTTTGTGTTATATCCCGCGCGGTTTTACGGCCAATATCCCCGCCCAATGATTTTAATTCGACCATAAAATCAAACCCGTGTAATTTTTCAAAAAATGGCGTGTTTTGGTAATCCGTTCCAATGAACCATTTATCCATATCCAATTGAATGCGGTGTCCGTTAATATCAATCTGACCGTTGGCCACCCATCGTCCGCGACCTGCATCACCACCAAATAAATCCGCAGGTGTGGATTGAAATTCTAATGGTTGGTCTAATTTGCCCAAACTCATGCCGTAAACTGGCTGCAACATCTTTATATGTGCGGCCTTATGACTCAGGTTTTTGAGCCATTGCGTGGACATTTTAAACGCCCTTTAAATTTTGGATTTTATCTGCGTATGTCGTTGCGCCATCTTTAAAAACATATGTTCCGGCAACCAACACATTCGCGCCGGCTTGCTTGACCAAGGGTGCGGTTTTATCGGTGATACCACCATCAACCTGTAGGTCAATATCGCGCCCCGTCGCATCAATGCGTGCGCGCACATCGGCGATTTTATCCTCAAGAGCAATATAGGATTGCCCACCAAATCCTGGATTCACCGTCATCACCAACACCAAATCAACCAAATCCATAATATGATCCAGTGCGCTTGTCGGTGTCGCAGGGTTAAGCGCAATCCCCGCTTTTTTACCCAGTGAACGAATACGTTGTAAAACGCGGTGCGTGTGTTTATCCGCCTCTGCGTGGATGGTGATAATGTCCGCCCCTGCATCCGCAAATGCCTCAATAAAGGGCGCGGCAGGGTTAATCATTAAATGCACATCGAAAATTTTGTCTGTATGGGGGCGCATTGCCTTAATGATGGGTGGGCCAAAGGTGATATTAGGCACAAAATGTCCATCCATTACATCCAGATGGATATAATCCGCCCCCGCATTGTCAATGCGTTTTAATTCGTCTTCTAAATTAGAAAAATCACAAGACAACATTGATGGGGCAATTTTAATATCGGACATTGTTGCGATTCTAAATGATTTTTATTTCTTATTCCACTTACCATTTTCATCTTGTTGCCAATAGGTCAGGTCGTGGTTATCGCCCTTATATGTTTTCCACCGCGCACGCGCCTCTGTAATCTGGCTATCAACACGGCCGTCCAATATTTCACACACCATTTCAAATTCATCTAAATTATCCATTGTGCATCCATGGGTGGTGATAAGGATGGTTGCGTTATTCTCATTATTATCCTGTGATGTAATCCATACTGGTTGTTTATCGGCGTGTTTGTCGCCTTCCGCGCCATGGGGTAAAAACATGTTTTGATGAAAAACCCATAATAAATCATTCAAACGGGTGGCTTCTTTTTTATCAGGAACACGGATCATAATACGTTTTCCCGATTGAAATGCCTTAACCGTGATGGCAGGCAACGCCTGATCTAATGTCGAATGTTCCATATGGTAAAAACGAATATCGGCCATGACTGTTAATCCTTCGGCAAAGTGATGGTCACTGTCGTGCCCTCACCCAAAATACTATCGACCAGAATATCGCCGTCATGCATGGCAATGATATTTTTGGCAAGCGACAAACCAAGACCAGTATTGGGGCGTGCGGTTCCGTCCTCGCTTCCGCTAATGGCCTTGAACGGTTCAAAAATGGCGTCTTTTTCATCCTCTGGAATGCCGATGCCTGTATCGCTGATACTGATTGCAATGTTATTTTTGTTATCCACCACGGATAATGTGATGACACCACCGCTTGGGGTATAGCTGATGGCGTTGCGGATAATATTGATGATGGCTTGTTTCATGCGTCTTGCATCCAATTCCATGGGCGCGATTGATTTCTTCGCTTTTTTATATTTAATTTTTAATGTCTCCATCCCCGCCCAATCGCGTGTGAGTTCATAAACATCATCCATTAATGTCAGAACATCCGTTTGCGATTTATCCAGACGCAGATACCCCGCCTCGATAGACGATAAATCCAAGATATCATCTATAAGTGACGCCAATCGGTTTGAGGCATCGGTAATCCCCTGCGTATATTCCCGTTGTTTATCATTAATTTCACCAAAATATTCATTATTCAAAATTTCAGAGAAACCAGATATGGCATTGAGTGGCGTGCGTAATTGATAGGATACATTGGCCAAGAAATCGGTCTTTAATTTTTCTGCGTCCAACAGGGCTTGATTTTTTTCCTCAAGCGCCTGTTGAACCACCGCGCGGTCGGTCACATCACGATAGGTCACCATGACCCCACCATCAGGTAATGTCACGGCATTACATTCCAAAATCACATTATCACCCCGGGTAATGGTTTCACGAATGTCGGATCGATCAATCGCATGGGCGGATAGTCGCGATTTAATATCATCCCACTTGGTTTTTTTACCCTTAAAGAATTGTTTTTTCTTTTCAACAATTTCGGATACGTGCGGTTTGCTTTCCACATCCTCTGGATTGATTTTCCAAATTTTGAGGTAGGATGGGTTATACAGTTGTAATCGACCGTCACTGCCAAACACCGCGACACCTTCGCCCAAATTATCCAACGTTTCCTTTTGGACGGCAATCAGGGTGTTATAGGATGATTCCAATTCCAAACGGCTTGTGACATCCTCAAACGTCATCATTAATCCACCCATAGGGTGAGGCACAACCATCAACCGAATGGCAACGCCGTCTGGCAAATACAACATAGATTGATGTTGTTCGATGAGGGATGTAAACATATCCAACCATGATTTTTTGTAATCCTTGAAATTCGCCTGTTCAGGTAGGCGGCGCATTTCACGCAATTTTTCCAAAATATCGCCTAATATAGGTTGACCATTTAACCATGCATCCTCTAATCCCCATAATGCGGAAAAGGCAGGGTTATAAAATTCCAATTTGTGATCAGCGGAAAAAATAGCAATCGCGGTTGATAATTGTTCCATCAACCCTGCATTGGCGGACACATAGCGTTTTAATTGCCCTCGCAATTCCTCTTGTTCAGTAATGTCATAGGCGGAATGAACAACAAAATTATTATCGGTATCGGGGATGACATGAATATCCATTAATTTCCGTTTACCCTTTAAAATAATACGCCCCGTTGAATGGTCAGGCTCATCCACGTTTAAGGCATTTTTTGCCATTTCGGAAACAGATAATTTTTGCGCCTCGCTCAAAATCGGGTTAAATGCCTCTTCCAATCCAATGAGTGTGTCACGGTCTTTCTCAACTAATTTTGTGTATTGGGTGTTACACCATAAAATTTTGTTGTCGTCGTCCGTCGCCCATATGGATTGGGGCAAATGATCCAACAAGATGCGATATTGGTGAATATCCTTTTCCAATTTTTGTAAATTATCGGTGATATCATCCGCATCATTTTGTTTGATGGTTGTGTCTTCTGCCCATAATACATCATAAGATTCCAACCCATCCAAATCCTGACCACTCATCCCATGCAGGGTTATAATGCGCTGGGTCTCGGATGTTTTGACATTTAATGTGAATGGCTCGTGATCTTTTTTCAGGGCAAAAATCATGCCCTCTAACGCCGCGGCATCGGATGGCAAAATCGCGGTTTGAATATCACGAATGGTTGTGATGGATGCCAATCCAAATAATTTTGGGAAATGGCGCGACCATACCGTCACACCCGTTCCATTATTCCATCCACAATATTCAAACGGCAGGGCATCCATAAATGCCTCCATCCGCCGCTTATCGGTCATATCGCGTGATTTGAAATTAAAAAACCCCATGGCATAGACTGTATCATGGGGTTTGCGGTCATTAAAGAGAGAATGTATTTAGAATGTCATGCCATTAGAATATCGCGGTTTTGGTGTTTGATATATGCTTGGCACAGAATCATTATTGGCAGCATTATCCGTATGGTACTTGATACGTTTTTTATTATCGTCTTTTTTGAAAATAATGCGACCTTCGTTATCACGCAAGGTTTGCTCAGCCTCATTAATTTTCGGACGCGGCGAAAGCGTTTTTGGGCGGAATTGAATGCGTTGAGCATTCAAACGCGATTCCTTAACTGTCTTCTTTGTCCGAACAGCCTCTTCAACAGGTGATTTTGGCAAAATAGCAGGTTTAAAAACCAGCTTTCGCTCAGCAGGCTTATTCGCTCTGTAATTAGTTCTCTGTGTTGGCTTTGAAGCAGAGTTCGCCATCGCTGTTGTTTTATGAGGTGCCAATTGTGAATTCGCGGCTGTTTTTACACCAAGTGATTGTTTCATCGAATCTTGATTTGTTAATGATGCCTTTATCAACATATCACTGATAATTGCATAGAGACCAATATTACCAGGCAATAAGGCGAGTTGTATAAAGTTTGCAAAAAAATCAATTTCCGATTGCGTGTTTTTTTCACTGCCCAATTGCTGATCAGCTTGCATCGCGGCCGCCTGTGCATCATTATTCGCATTCATGCCATTTTTTGAATTCATAAAAATAGTCTATATCAAAATTATAATATTATTCAATGAAAAATCGTTAAGAGCCCTCTTGTTTTTATATTATTTAACTTTCAAACAATCAAAACCACTTGTAAATTTCGTCCCTTTTACCTCAGGCGACTGGTGAGGGATAGCAATGATGTCTCCTTCGTGTTTTCCAGATGTGACTTGATAAAAATCAAGCTTCGCATGCTTGGTAGGTCCTTCCGTTTTCTCTGCAACTAAACGTTGCTCAAGACCTGTACCAGCCTCTAAATAAGTTTTGGGATTTGTATTTTCACCAAGATAAAGTCTAGGATTATCATAAGCAGCCAAATCTGTAGCTAATATGTGGGTTTTTCCACTAACAAGGTTTGAGCCAGACGCTTTTGCAAAATCTATTGTACATTCGCCCACATCTATTCCAGAAGGATTATTCTCTGGGTCTTTATTATGGTTATACTCCATCGTACCAACAGCGAGTCCCGCCATTATAGCTAATGCCCCAGCACTGTTCCCCAGCAATAAAAGTGATTTCACTAAAAACGATTTTTTCTTTGGTTGTCCTTGCGTTCCTGGGGCAAGATTAAACAGGTCGATTCCTTGGTCTGTACGTGGAACCATTTTATTCATCAACTTATTAAAATCTGAAACCTCAGGGCCCGTTGATTGCTGAAGTGCTTTTTTCAACTCTCCGTTTTTAATAATTTCAGACAGGTTTTGCACCATCTTATTATTAGTTTGTTTAAGAGTCGATTTTATATCACTTATTGCAGGTAAGCCCGCATGCTTATTTTTTGCATTAGATAGATTTACAAAAAATGCAGCGACTTCTTTCTTCGTTTTCTTATCTTCGTTTAATAATTTCAACAAAGATCCATTATTAATGCTTGTATCTAATCTTTGAATTAAGCCATCCAAATCAACAGTAGAAGTCAATTTTTGGGGTAGCTTCGTGTTTGGCTTTTTAACTTTGTTTGACTTTGGAGTTGCTGATGCTGGCTTGGAGGCCGCAGGTGGAGTGCCCACCTTATATGGTGTTGTTTTTGCAATTACGGGTCCTTTTAGAGGTGGAGCTTTCGGAGGAATAACAGTTGATGTTTTTGCAGGTGGTCGCGCTTTAATAAGCGGAGGTTGCTTGGGGGCTACTGGTGCTGGCTTTGGTGAAGTGACAGGTTTCTTAGGGGCGCTCATAACTACTTCCTTTGTATTATTTCTTTCTATAATAACAAAAAATAAAATCTATGTCAATATAATATTAATATCGATATTCATCTTTCTTAAACGGGCCATCAATATCAACATCGATATATTTGGCTTGGTCTTTTGATAATGTCTCAAGTTGTGCGCCCAACTTCTCTAAATGCAACCGTGCAACCTTTTCATCCAAATGCTTTGGTAAGACATACACCTTATTCTCGTAATTGTCGGCGTTATTCCACAACTCAATCTGCGCCAAGGTTTGGTTTGTGAATGATGCCGACATCACGAATGAGGGGTGACCCGTTCCGCACCCTAAGTTCACCAAGCGACCCTCGGCTAATAAAAGCAACCGCTTACCATCTGGAAATTCAATTTCATCGACTTGTGGTTTGATATTTGTCCATTTCATATTGCGGAGTGGTTCGACCTGAATTTCATTGTCAAAATGCCCAATGTTACACACAATCGCGCGGTCCTTCATATCACGCATATGGTCGACGGTGATGATGTCTTTATTTCCAGTTGTGGTTACAAAAATATCCGCGCGTGGTGCTGCAGAATTCATTGTCACAACCTCGAACCCTTCCATCGCGGCCTGAAGCGCACATATGGGGTCAATTTCGGACACCAACACACGACACCCAGCCGAACGCAAAGATTCCGCCGTTCCCTTACCAACATCACCAAACCCCGCAACCATGGCAATTTTACCCGCCATCATCACATCCGTTGCACGGCGGATTGAATCCACCGCGGATTCGCGACATCCATATTTATTATCAAATTTCGATTTTGTGACAGAGTCATTCACGTTAATCGCAGGGCATTTTAATGCGCCCTTTTTCGCCATTTCGTAAAGGCGTAAAACGCCCGTCGTTGTTTCCTCGGATATACCCTTCACATCCGCCATTAATTCTGGGTATTCCTCATGCATCATCACGGTTAAATCACCACCATCATCCAAAATCATGTTTGGCGTCCAACCATCTGGGCCCTTGATTGTGTCACGGATGCAATCCATGCCTTCTTCCTCGGTTTGGCCCTTCCATGCAAAAACGGGAATACCCGCCGCCGCCATCGCCGCCGCCGCGTGATCTTGAGTTGAGAAAATATTACATGATGACCACCGCACCGTCGCACCAAGCGCCGTTAGCGTTTCAATCAACACCGCCGTTTGAATGGTCATGTGCAAACATCCCGCAATGCGTGCGCCCTTTAAGGGTTTCGCCGCGCCAAATTCTTCGCGTGTTGACATCAACCCCGGCATTTCGGTTTCCGCCAAGGAAATTTCCTTGCGGCCCCATTCCGCCAACGAAATATCGGCAACTTTGTAATCAGTGAAATTGGTGTTTTGTGCAACGGCAGTCATATTATTTTCTTTCATTATGTATAAATAACTTGATTTTTGTAACTTATGTATGGTTTATTAGGAAAAACTACAGATTGCAACAATAAAGGGAATAAAAAATGTTGGATTTTCACAGATGCTCTGGATTAACAGCCCTCGAGGCTGAAAGTAAAATAGTTAAACGCGTTAACGTTAAAGGCGGCGATACACATAACCAAGCCCTTGCAAGAGCCCTTGCCCTTGCATGTGATACTGTAAAAGCCGGTGGACAACCAAATCCACTGAATATTGGATTATCAAACTATTACTGGAAAGATACCAACACAAACGTTCTAGTTTTAAAGCAACACATAGGTAATTGTGGTACAGTAGCCACAATAGAATTTCGTGAGGGACAAAAATTACAAGGTGAAGAACTAAATGTATTCTTGTCCAGCATGGCATCAGAAAAGCCTTTTGAAATTGCACCAGAGACATACGGACCAATGCAACCTTCAATTAAATAATTCTCTTGGCGACTTTGTGTTCCCCGCTTGCGCGAGGGCATGCTTGGCGCTATGAATAATCCTGATGATTATCTTTGGCACAAAACAAAAGGAAGAAACATACGGACTAATTGCGCGCACATGGGACGATTGTGCCGTTGGTGATGAATTCACAATTATTCAACCGAACGATTTGGGCGGGAAATCATTAGAAAAAAAACTACTTTCTATATTCCCTAACGCATCATCGGAATCAAAAGATAAATCCCGCTATATCACTATCACAAAAACCAATGACGACCCCGCCATTTTGACCGAATGGCGAACCTATAACGAATTGCAATTTGTCGATGAAATTGGATTTTATTCCATGCCCGGCATATTTGGATGGAACAAAATTGATGTGGGGTCACGACACCTTATTGACCACCTTAGCACTCTTTCAGGTGTCGGTGCGGATTTTGGATGTGGGTATGGATATTTGACAAAATATGCATTGGCGACATGCGCCAAAATTGACACCCTTTATGCATTTGATATTGACGAACGGGCGGTCAGGGCCTGTCAAAAAAACGTGACGGATGACCGCGCCGTGATAAATAGGGCCGATTGCACCAATGCAATATCAGACCTTCCAAAATTGGATTTTATTATCATGAATCCACCATTTCATGACGGGTCAGAGGAACAAAAAAGCCTTGGTCAATCCTTTATTATCAACGCCAAACACCATCTTAAAAAAAATGGGCATTTATATTTGGTAGCCAACAAGCATCTTCCGTATGAAAAAGTATTAATTGAACAATTTCAAGAATTTAAAAAAATTTATGAAGGAAATGGTTTTAAAATATTTAAGACCTGATTTGTGCCTGTGACGATAGGACCGTTTAAAAAATTCACCTTACTATACGCAAGTCGCTGACCCGTTTTAAAATCAATAATATCCCCACCCGTTTGTAACAAGATCGCATGGGCGGCGCATGTGTCCCATTCATAGGTTGGAACGAACCGTGGGTATAAATGCGCCTCTCCCGATGCCACCATACAAAATTTCACCGACGACCCACGCGTGACATAGGATGATACCTTATTGCCTTTTAAAAATTGGTCGCGAAGATGTTGTTGTTTTGGATTTGGATGCATGCGAGACCCTATCATTGTCAGGCCAATATCAACATTATATGGTTGTGTCATTATTGGTTCATGATTGAAAAATGCGCCCACACCCTCGCCACCAAAATATAAATCACCTGTGGCGGGAAGATATACCAAACCAAACACAGGCACACCATCACGGATAAGGCCGATATTAATGGTGAAATCTTTTGTGCCCTTGATAAATTCCTTGGTCCCATCCAACGGGTCAACCAACCAATATTCGCGTGCGGTGGACACATCGGGGGCGTTGCCCGCCTCGTATAATTCCTCGGCAATAATTGGAATATCCGGCGCAATGATTTTTAATCCAGCCAGAATTATATCTTCGGAGGCCTGGTCCGCCAATGTAACGGGTGACCCGTCTTGTTTATGGGTTTTATTAACATCCGAATGCCAATAGGGCATAATCGCCTCGCTAGCTGTTTTGGCAAGGGCAATGAATTCATCAATTTTATTGGCCGTATCAAACATTAATCTTTTGGCTTTAACTGCATCTGCTTGCGTTTTTTATGTTTGGGTGTGGTCGATTTTTTCTTTTTAAATCGTTTACCGTCATCCTTGCGCCCCTTTTTTGTTTGATAGGGTTTATCACGGCCAGATTTATTAGGTTTGCGCGATGGGCGGAACATCTCCTCCGACCCAATGAAACCGGGAATGTCGGCCCCTTTATGGGCATCGACGACATCCAAAACACATGACCCTGTCAGCCTGTCTGCCTCGCGTATCGTCACCTTAATCGGGGCGCAAAGTCGAAAGACCTTGCCCGTTCGTTTGCCGATCAGGGCATGCGCCTGTTCGACATGCTCATAATAATCATCCCGCAATGATTTGATAGGGACAAGACCATCCGCGCCATTTTCATCCAATCGTACGAACAATCCAAAATGGGTAACACCCGAAATACGACCTGTAAATTCAACACCATGGCGTGTTTCCAAATAGGATGCCGTGAAACGGTCAATCGCACTTCTTTCCGCCTCCATCGAATTGCGTTCGGTTTGCGTGATATGGTCGGCAATATCGTCAATTTGCACACGTTGCGTATCGTTTAATCCACCTTCGCCCAATCCATAGGCCGCAATAAGCGACCGATGAACAATCAAATCGGCATAACGACGGATGGGGGATGTAAAATGGGCATATTTTTGCAAGGCAAGGCCGTAGTGACCGACATTATCCGCGCTGTAGACCGCGCGCGATTGCGCCCGCAAAATCACCTCATGTACCAGATGGGCGTGGTCTGCGCCCTCAACCTTTTTCAAAATACTGTTTAAAACCTCTGGTTTTGGAACATTGCCGCGCGCAAGATTAATGCCGAATCCTTCTAAAAAGCTGGAGGCCGTGTCAATCCGCTCACTATCAGGTTGTTCATGCACACGGTAAATACATGGCGCGTTTTTAGATTCCAATGCCTCGGCGGCCGCCACATTGGCCAAAATCATGAATTCCTCAATCATTTTATGCGCATCATATCGCGCCCTTAATGACACCCCTGTCATTGTGCCTGTTTCATCAATATCAATTTTGCGCTCGGGCATATCCAAATCCAATGCCCCGCGCCGTGCCCGTGCCTTTTCCAAAATCAAAAACGCATCATGAATGGGCTTCAAAACAGGTATCAATAATGGTTCAGTGATGTCATCTGACACCCCATCAAACGCGGCCTGAACCTGTTCATAAATAAGACGTGCATGTGATTTCATGAGACCGCGGAAAACCTTCCACTTGGTCAATTTCCCCATATCATCAATATAGAGGTGAAACCCCATACAGGCGCGTGGTTCGTGGGGGCGCAGTGAACAAAGATCGTTCGATAATGCCTCTGGCAACATTGGCACAACGCGATCGGGGAAATAGGTTGAGTTGCCGCGATGAATGGCTTCTTTGGCTAATGCTGTGCCTTCACGGACATAATGCGATACATCGGCAATGGCGACAATAATGTGAAAACCACCATCATCCAGGGGTTCGGCGAATACCGCGTCATCAAAATCGCGAGCATCCGCACCATCAATGGTAACAAGTGGAATATTGCGTAAATCTTCGCGCTTGCCGAGTTCGGGCACGGTCATGCCCTCTGTTTCTACCAAAACTTCGTCTGGGAATTCAGCCGTCAAACCCTTTTCGTACATGGCAATGAGGGATATTGCACGGGGGTCATCATCATGCCCAATAATGGATTTTAATTTCGCGATCGAGGTTTTTAGCGCGCCGCGGCCATCCTCTTTTTCAAGGGCGACCTCAACCAAATGCCCATCAATCAAATCATCGGATGGATTGATTAATTTATAGGTCTCGCGGTCGGATTTGTTGACGGGTTCGATAATCCATCCTTTATTGGTTTGAACCGCGCGCCCGCAAATGGTTTTACTGATGGTTTCACCAAGGGATCGCATCATCATGCCGTAATATTGTCCGTCATCATCCGTTTTGATTTTGACTAGGATACGGTCATTTTCACCGCAAGATTTTTTACCGCGCGTTTCAATCAAAATTGGGTCTGGTAATAATTTTTCTAAATCTGGATTACCGATGGGGCGGGCGAAAACTTCGCCATCCAATGTGACCTTAATGACCTGAAATACCGCAACCGCTGGTATATTATTCTCATTCGTGATCGCATATGTTTTTTGTGCTGTTTTTTGAATTTGTCCAGCATTCATCAAATCGCGGATGGCGTCTTTTAAGGCAATACGATCCACCCCTTTTAGGCCAAATGCCTTGGCCAATTCGCGCTTGGTCATAGGGGTGTCCATATCACGCATATATTTGAGGAGGATTTCGGAAGTGATGTTATTTTTCATTACTAACTGTTATAAAGAATTTGCATACAGATAGATAGAATATTTCATTTTTAAACTACAGAGTAAGAGTAGTTTGAGGAGTTTGAGGAAAACTCCTTTTACTCCTTAACCTCGGCAGTTTAAACTCTATTCCCCGCCCTGCATAACAATCGCGCTGTAGGTTAATGCGCGGGGCAGGATATTTTTCTTGTAAAATTCTGCGACGTTTTTCTTTTGCGCTATAAAATTCGGATTGTCGTGTTTATCGATTACAACCATTTGTTTTTGCAGGGCGATGTGCCCCATGACAACGCCTAATAAATTCAAAAATGGTGTTGCGACCCATGATGCATTCGCCTGATCCATTTTGCCCATCACGGCGAGGGATTGTTTAACCAATTTAATGCCTTCAAAGTCTTCATGTGCGGCGATCCATGTATTTAGCGTTGCGCCGTCGTCACGCATGATTTTGCGAAACACCAAATCCATGGCCTGAATACCGTTTGTGCCTTCGTAAATCGGTAAAATTCGTGCATCACGCATATATTGCGCTGCGCCTGTTTCCTCGACAAAACCCATGCCGCCATGGACTTGCACGCCCAATGATGTGACCTCCATCGCGTTATCGGTGCACCATGATTTCACCACAGGGGTCATGAGTTCCATCAAAGCCTTGGCCTCCGCATCACCCGCATTGGCTTTATCCAGTAACATTGCGGCCTCTAGGGTCATGGCGCGTCCTGCTTGTGTTAAGGCATCCATTGTGGCCAGCATGCGTTGAACGTCAGGATGTTGATCAATTGTGACGCCACCTTGCACACGATCCCCCGCATAGGCACCTGCATGTTGCAGAGCACGCTCAGATATCGCAACACCTTGTAATCCAACGGACAGGCGTGCATTATTCATCATGGTGAACATGTATTTCAATCCCATATGCGGTTCGCCAACCAAATATCCAACCGCACCACCATTATCACCAAATTGCATGGTACATGTGGGGGATGCGTGAATACCCAATTTATGCTCAATCCCTGTGCATTTCACATCATTGCGTGTGCCGTCGGCCAATATTTTCGGCACGATAAACAAGGATATGCCCTTCACCCCCTCGGGCGCATCGGGCAAACGCGCCAACACAAGATGGATAATATTATCCGCCAAATCGTGTTCGCCATATGTGATATAAATTTTTTGCCCAAATAGGCGGTAAAATCCATCATCCGCAGGTTCTGCCTTTGATTTCACCGCGGCCAAGTCCGACCCCGCCTGTGGTTCAGTTAGGTTCATTGTGCCCGTCCATTCACCTGAAATCATTTTTGGCAGGTAATAGCCTTTTTGTTCGTCTGATCCATGAGCCTCAATCGCTTCAACCGCGCCTTGGTTGAGGAGAGGGCATAGGCCAAAACTCATATTCGCACCCTGCCACATTTCCTGTACGCAAAATGCCAATGTCCATGGCAATCCTTGTCCGCCGTGGTCTGCCTCAAACGGAACGGCGTTCCATCCACCATCGCGATAGGCATTATAGGCCTCAATCCACCCCTTGGCGGTTGTCACCGACCCATCGTCATTGCGCGTTGTGCCGTCTTGGTCACCTGTCCAATTTAATGGCGCGAGCACATCACGCGCTAATTTTCCTGCCTCCTCCAACACCGCGTCGATTAAATCACCATCCAATTCGTCTTGGTTGGGAAGGGATTTGAGGGCATCGACTCCGATAATATGATTAAGAATGAATTTTTGATCGTCAATTGGGGGTGTGTATGTCATGGAAATAAGTGTGCCACAGATTTGTTGGCATGGAAATTGCAAATATTTAATCATGAGTATGGGAATAACATCACAAATTGCCGGCGCGTCACCAGAGGTCATTGGTGCGATTAAGAATGCATCCCAAAAAACAGGAGTCGATTTTGATTATTTGGTGAACCAAGCACGCACCGAAAGTTCGTTTAGAACGGACGTGAAGGCATCGACATCAAGCGCAACAGGGTTATATCAATTTTTGGATCAAACATGGTTGGGCACGGTGGCAAAGCATGGGTCAAAACATGGTCTTGGTGAACAGGCCAATGCCATTGAAAAAGATTTTCAAGGGCGTTATTTTGTGTCTGACGATACCGCAAAAACGGATATTTTGAACCTTCGCAAAAATCCGAAAATTGCATCCCTCATGGCCGCCGAATTTGCATCCGATAACCAACATTATTTGGAACGCAAAACGGGTAAAGACACCACATCAACCGATTTATATATGGCGCATTTCCTTGGCGCGAATGGCGCGTCACAATATATCAAGGCCATGCAAGAGAACCCATATCAACCCGCGGCGCATTTATTGCCAGCGGCGGCGGCGGCAAATAAAAATATCTTTTATAAATCAGATGGTTCAATGAAATCATTAAGTCAGATTTATAATGATTTTGAGGCAAAACTCGGTAAGGTCACAGAGGTTCAAACCGCCAAAGTGCGACAACCCCATGCAGTGGATAAGTTTTATCAACGTGATTTGTCGTTCGAGCGCATGTACGGCAATGGCGTACAAAATTTTGTGAACGCCATACCATCAATTGATGGGTTCAAGGCGGGGAATTATTTTGATGGTTTATTTGGGAATGAGGTGTCATCCTTATTGCAAAATAATGTCAAAAATCAATCGTTATTTTTAACCTTAACGATGCTGGATTTACCCAAATAATCTGACACATTATTGACCAACCATTGACTCGCCGTTACGTTATTTTTTAAAAATTTTTCAAACCACGCCAAGGCTAAAATTTTAATTTGGTCTTTATTTAAATCCATCCCGTCATAATCGGGCAATTGCCCTCGTGACCCATTAAACACCATGTGGTCGGCCTTATCCAAAATGATTGACATCTGCATGACCCCATTTTGACCTGCGTAATTGAATATTTCATCACGGCCTTCTTGGATATTGCCGTCCAATGGGCTGTGGTCTTCTGATCCACTCATATGTAACATTGGTAATTTAATCGGGCTATAAACATCCTTGGCAGGTAACGGAATACGGATATTAGGCACGGGGCTATAGGCAATGGCGGTAATAAATTGATCGCAACTTAAATCTTCTGGCTCAGGGTTACCTGTTAATTGCCCTGATATGATTTGTGTTGTGAGCGCGCCAAAGCTGTGGCCGCTCATTCCTAAATGATTTAAATCAGGTGTCACGGGTAAATCGATGGCTTTTAATTGGCCTATAACATAGGGCACGTCCAAATATCGGTTTTTGACATCCGCCCATGGAATATGCGCCTTGCGGATATTATCCCATGGATGACCTGGCTTTCCACGCCATAAACTGTCATTCGTGCCCTCATGCCCGATATTCACATGGATATATCCATGGGATGCCAAAAAACGCGCGATAAATCCCGCCCCATCTTGGGTTCCACCCAACCCATGTGACCATATGATGGTTGGCAATGGGTCGTTTGTTTCAATATCGGGATAATAAATTTTATATTTGACGGGGCGATTGTCGCGCGTATCGTCAATCCATTCCCCACGCTTAATCAAAACGCGATGTGGTTCAACAGCAGGGTCAATGTCGGATCTCCAGAATTGCATCATAAAAAATTATTTACCACGGAAATCACGGAAGGTCACGGAAAGAAAATTATTGCTCAATATATGATTATAAAGAAATTAAAATTCCGTGTTATCCGTGTCTTCAGTGGTTAAAATCAATCCTTCTTACGGAATTGATCGAGGGAGACAACTTCACCCTTTTTCTCTTTTTTCTTTTTGGGTTTTTCGTCATCATCGGCCAGCTCGGCAATCGCCTCGGCAATGCCGTCGGGGTCATCATCGTAATCACCATCATGGTCAAGCGGTTGGAATTGTAGGGCAAAATTAACGGATGGGTCGGCAAAAATTGTAATCGCCGCCATTGGGACAACCAATTTTTCAGGGATGTTATTAAATGATAATGTCACCTTTAACCATTTGTCGTCGACGAACAAATCATAGAATTGATATTGCAACACAATTGTCATTTCACCCGGATAGCGTTCACGCAAATAATCGGGAATTTGCACGCCCTCATAATCAGTCAGGAAAGTAATATAGAAATGATGATCGCCAGGCAGGCCATCTTCAATCACTTCTTCAACGGCTTGGCGGGCAACGCCGCGCAATGCCTTTTCAACCATGCGGTCATAACGGAGGGTGTTCTCATCGGTATCTTTTGTCATGGAATTTATCGTAAGGATAACATTACCCTTGCGCAAGCCGTAATTATCGATAGATTAATGGCCTATGGATATTCTTGCAATCACATGCATATTTTTGGCGTTTATCGCGCTTTTGTGGATGGGGTGGATTGATTTAAAATTGTGGATTCTTCCCAATGAATTGGTTGCCCTCGTTGCACTGACGGCACTCCCTTTTCATTTCGCAACCGATTGGTTTTTCGGTGGATGGTTATTTTTTATGATTGGTGGATTGGTTGGTGGCGGTGCCTTATTGGCCATTCGCGCCGTTGCGAACCGTCTTTATGGGTTTGAAACATTGGGTTTGGGTGATGTGAAATTAATGGCGGCGGTTGGGTTATGGCTAGGGCCAGAGGCGGTTTTAATGGCCTTATCGGCCGGCGCATTTTGCGGTGTTGCGCATGCGGTGGCCTTGGCCGTTATCAACAAACAATCATTGAATCGCATGATGTTGCCCGCGGGGCCAGGATTTATAATGGGGTCATTAATTGTGGCCATTTGGACAATGAAGGATTATTACTTATGACACAAAAATTTGATATGCCTGATATCGAAACCCTATCCGACAATGACATTAAAATCATTTTGGACAAGGCACAAAAATACAGCGAAGGCCATTATGAGAGATCATTAGAGGGCAAAATCATCTTTAATATCTTTATGGAGGACAGCACACGCACACGCATGTCGTTCGAGGTTGCGGCAAAACGATTGGGCGCGGATGTGGTCAATTTCGGGTCATCAGGAACATCCCTTAAAAAAGGTGAAACACATGCCGATACATTTCAAACCTTAAATGCCTATGCGCCCGATGCCGTGGTCATTCGGTCTGGTGAATATAACGCACCACGGTTTGCAATGACTCAACTTGACACCCCCGTGATTAACGCGGGTGATTCATGGCGCGCCCACCCGACACAGGCATTATTAGATGCATTAACATTGCGCCAAGCCAAAGGCACATTAGAGGGCGTGACCTTGGCCATTTGTGGTGACATCGCCCACAGCCGCGTTGCACGATCCAATTATGAATTGATGAATCGGTTGGGTGTGTCAGTGCGTATCATTGCGCCCGAACTAATGATGCCAAAACCAACCGAATTTGCAAATGCCGCGCGATATACGGATATGGACGCAGGCTTGGTGGGTGTGGATTGTGTGATGATGCTCCGTATCCAAAAGGAGAGAATGTCAGAAGGGTTCAGCGGGTCGGATGTGGACTTTTTTATTGACTATGGCCTCACCCAAAATCGATTAAATTTATGTGATAGAAACGCGGTTGTGATGCATCCAGGTCCCATGAATCGCGGTGTCGAAATTGCCGATGATGTGGCGGATGATCCAACAAAATCGATCATTTTAAAACAGGTTCAAAATGGTGTACCAACGCGTATGGCCATTTTGGACTATGCCATTAATGGGTCATAGGCGATTCATTTTTTGAATCATTTTTGTTGCATAGCGTGTCATTTATATGCTTTATAAAAGATATCATTTAATGTGTCATTAGGAGGTCATCATGGCAAAAGTCGGCGTACAACGTGCAACAGAATTAACAGGTAAATCAAAATCAACCATTCAACGCGCAATGAAACAGGGCAAATTATCCTATGAAATGGATAATAACCGTAAATTAATTG
>CAYGLI010000029.1:2150-18330 GCA_964350795.1 uncultured Micavibrio sp. | reverse complement strand
TTTTGTGTTTAAAATTCAGGCCAATATGGACCCTAAACATCGTGACCGTATTGCCTTTGCGCGTATTTGTTCAGGTAAATTTAAAAAGGGGATGAAATTAAAACATTCTCGCTCTGGTAAAATGATTGCCATCCATTCCCCCCAGTTATTCTTGGCGCAAGACCGTGAAATGGCAGAAGAAGCCTTTGCGGGTGACATTATTGGAATCCCCAATCATGGAAATTTACGCATTGGCGACAGTTTGACCGAAGGTGAAGATTTTAAATTTTCTGACATCCCATCTTTCGCCCCCGAAATTTTGCAGCGCGCCCGCCCCGAAGACCCGATGAAGGCCAAACATTTGGGCGAGGCCTTAACGCAATTAGCCGAAGAAGGTGCCGCCCGGGTATTCAAAACCAATTTGGATAGCGGTTGGATTGTTGGTGTTGTTGGACCATTACAATTCGAGGTTTTGCGTGACCGCATACGTACCGAATATAATTGCCCTGTCAAATTCGAACAAACCGAACTCTACACCGCGCGGTGGGTGTATGCGGATGATCCCAAGGATATGAAATCATTCCTCGACAAAAACAATGCCGCCGTCGCAATAGACCATGACCAAGATCCCGTCTTCGTCGCGCGTAACGCATGGCATTTACAGGACGTGCAGGATAAATACCCGAATATTGAATTTAGGGATGTGAAGTAAAAAAAATAACCCTTCAAATAAATGAAGGGCTTTTTTCGTCAGTATTTCTTTTTTGGAGAAAAAGAATTCTTACTTATTGTGCGCGGGCGCTCTTTTCATTTTTGCTGTTGCTTGGGGGAAAGACGCCTCACCAATTGTATCAATAATATTATTTAACGCTGTAACACCATGGATTTTTCCTGATTGAATTGCCTCATTGATTTTCTTTAAAGTTTCAGGTGAGGTAACTTCACTAATAAATTCTTGTGCTTGTTTTGGTAAATTCATCATGGCCATTTTAAATTCCAGTGCGAGGGTTTTAAATTTCATTGCTTTCATCTTTCTATTCTTAATCTTAATTATGGCAGGAAAAAGTTCAGATAAAGTTAATTTCTTGACCTCGCTTTTAAAAATCATATATAACATTCATATAGGAATTAATTAGTACTAATTGAGAATGATTTGCAAATAAAAACAAATGCTTAAACTGTCAAAACTCACTGATTATGCGGTTATTGTGCTTGGGTGCCTTGGTGGTCAGGCGGGTAAACCCGTGAGTGCGTCTTTTGTCGCGTCCCAAACCAAGTTACCAGAGCCAACAGTGCAAAAGGTTTTGAAATTAATGGCAGGTGCAAAAATCATTACGGCGCAACGGGGCGCAAGTGGTGGGTATATCGTGCCATTGTCATTAGGGTGCATATCCATAGCGGATGTTGTCGAAGCGATAGAAGGACCGTTGGAATTAAATCCATGCACAAATGATGCGGACGCTGATTGCGCATTGGCAAAAATATATGCACCAAAAAATAAATGGAATATCGTGAATGTGGCGATTAAACAAACATTGGATGGTATCAGAGTGAGTGACCTAATGATTTCTAAAGGTTTGAACCACGAAGACACGAAGGCACGAAGAGGATGAGATTAATTGAAACTCATATTGAGGTTAAAGATGTTGAAAAGTCTTTAAGGCTATATAAGAAATTAATACCTCATAAAAAAATATTGAGGTGGTCTGACAATAACGTGGCAGCAATTGTTTTAAATGATGGGTCAGCTTTTGGAATATGGAGAGAAGGACATAAAGGTATACACAATGGAAATGCAGGTAAGAAAACGCATTTTGCGTTTCAAATAAATCAGGATGAATATTTGGAATATAAAAATAAAATTACCGAAAGTGGGATGGATGCCTTGGAGTATGATTGGGAAAACGGATATAAAAGTGTTTATTTTTTTGATTATGACGGACACCAAGGTGAATTTATGACGGGCAATTGGATTGAATTGAACAATCTATAAAACTAAAAACTTCGTGTCTTCGTGATTTACAAAAAGGAAAAGAAAAATGGCAGCAACAGAAGAAACAATAAAACAAGTCGAGGAAATGTCTGGTGTTTACGAAGCGGGGTTCGAGACCGACATTGAAATGGATTACGCGCCAAAAGGGTTGAGCGAGGACATCGTGCGTTTGATTTCCAAGAAAAAAGAAGACCCAGAATGGTTGTTGGAATGGCGTCTCAAGGCGTATCAACGGTGGTTAGAAATGCCAGAACCTCAATGGGCGAAGGTTGACTTTAAACCGTTGGATTATCAGGATTATTATTATTACGCTGCGCCAAAAAGTGGGAATAAACCGAAATCTTTGGATGAGGTTGACCCTAAATTGCTTGAGGTCTACGCGAAATTGGGGATTCCATTGCGTGAACAAGAAGTGCTTGCGGGTGTTGAGGGCGCAATGCCTGTGGCGGTTGATGCGGTGTTTGATTCCGTGTCCGTTGCGACAACATTTAAAAAAACATTAGAGGACGCAGGCGTTATTTTTTGTTCGATTTCCGAGGCGGTGCATACACACCCTGAATTGGTAAAGAAATACCTTGGAACGGTCGTTCCACCTGCGGATAATAAACATTCTTGTTTAAACAGCGCGGTGTTTACCGACGGATCATTCGTTTATGTCCCACCGGGTGTACGATGCCCGATGGAACTTTCAACCTATTTCCGCATTAACGCCAAGGAAACAGGACAGTTTGAACGCACGCTTATTATTGCCGACGAGGGTAGCTATGTTTCTTATCTCGAGGGGTGTACCGCGCCGATGCGTGATGAAAATCAATTGCACGCCGCGGTAGTTGAATTAATCGCACACAAAGATGCGGAAATCAAATATTCCACCGTGCAAAATTGGTACCCAGGCGATGAAGACGGAAAGGGCGGAATTTACAATTTCGTGACCAAACGCGCCCTGTGTGAAGGCGAAAATTCTAAGGTGTCGTGGACGCAGGTTGAAACGGGCTCGGCGATCACATGGAAATATCCGTCCTGTATTTTAAAGGGCGATAATTCCCAGGGGGAATTTTATTCCGTGGCGATTACGAATGGCCGTCAACAGGCCGATACGGGCACGAAAATGATTCATCTGGGTAAAAACACAAAATCACGCGTGGTGTCCAAAACCATTTCGGCTGGAAAATCGGATTCAACATATCGTGGCGCCATCAAAATCATGCCAAAGGCATCTGGAGCGCGCAATTTCACGCAATGTGATTCCCTGTTAATCGGTGACCAATGTGGTGCGCACACCGTGCCCTATATCGAATGTAAAAATATGAGTTCGAAATGCGAGCACGAGGCCACAACATCCAAAATTGGCGAAGACCAAATGTTTTATTGCCAACAACGCGGCCTAAACGAAGAAGAAGCCGTGGCGTTGATCGTCAATGGTTTTTGTAAGGAAGTGATGCAACACCTCCCAATGGAATTCGCCGTTGAGGCACAGAAGTTGGTGGGGATTAGCCTTGAGGGGAGTGTTGGGTAGTGGAGTTAAAAGAATTTATTGAGCAAACAATCAACTCTGTTATTGAGGGTGTAAGTGCAGCGCAAAACAATCATGGAGGCTATGTTAACAATGAGGAGAGTGTTGGAAGCCATCCTCGACAATCAAGAAACATAAATTTTGATATAGCAGTTACCGTTGAGGAACAAAAACAATCAGGCGTTGGTGGAAAAATCAGTGTCTGGAAAAGTTCCGTTTCTGGAGCTGTTGATGAAAGTAGCAATAATCAAACTGTATCTAAAATTAAATTTGATGTCCCTGTCATGTATCCCAGAGGGAAAATTAAATGACTCTCTTCCTCTCATACTGGTGGGTGCTTGCGTTAATCTCTGGCCTTGGCCTGGCGACGCGCAATATCATGTTCAAGGTTGGATCGGGGCATATGGATGCGGCGATGGGGGCATTGATACTCTCGATTTCCATGGCGGTCGTGTCCATTGGATATTTCATCTGGTCACGGCTGAGCGCGGGTGAACAGATTTTATCAGGCACAATTAACAAATGGGGCGTCTTATGCGCCGTGGTTGCGGGTGCGGGTGTTGCGGGCGCGAATATATTTCTGGCACACAGCTATAAGGCAGGTGGAGACGCCTCATTGGTTGCCGTCCTGCAAAATGGATTTTCAATTTCGGTCACGATTTTGATTGGTATGTTATTGCTTGGCGAAGTTATTAAACCATTACAGGCCGCTGGTATTGCCTGTGCCTTTATCGGTATAATTCTAATCGCGAGGGGTGGATAGATGAGTAAAACCAAGATTTTTTGTATCTGTTATTTCGTGATTTATACGACATTGCTTACGGCTAATTTACTGGGTGCTGCCATGTCGACGCCATTGATGATTTTACTGTTCGTTGTGATGGCACCATTTGCATTGATTGGGATGGTGGGTGTTATGTTTGAAACGGTGAAATATTTCAAATCGAGGGCGCAAACACAATGAATTTAGCCGTAAAACCCCAACCACAAAACACATGGCAAGACATCATCGAAACCGAAATGTCGAAACCCTATATGCACGCCCTGCAAAATTTCTTGTTTGAGGAACGTCGTTCAGGGAAAGAGATATACCCCACGGTTGAAAATTATTTCCGTGCGCTGGATTTAACGCCGCTTAATGAAGTGAAAATCGTAATTTTGGGACAAGACCCTTATCACGGCGAGGGACAAGCGCATGGGTTGAGTTTTAGCGTGGGGCGCGATGTCAAAATACCGCCATCATTACGTAATATTTATAAGGAATTGAATGACGATTTAGGAATGGATATCCCATCCCACGGTCATTTGGAAAATTGGGCGCGTCAAGGTGTGTTATTGCTCAATACAACCCTCACGGTTGAGGCAGGAAATGCAGGATCACATGCAGGGCAGGGATGGGATGTATTCACGGACGAAATTATTGCGCAAGTGAATGACTTAAAACATGGCGTTGTGTTCATGTTATGGGGCGCGCATGCAAAAACGAAATTGGATATGATTAACCGCAAGAAACATTATGTTTTAACCGCACCGCATCCATCACCACTATCGGCGCACCGTGGATTTTTGGGGTGCAAACATTTTTCCAAGGCGAATAATTTTTTAAAGGCAAACGGACAACAAGAAATAGATTGGGGTGATTTATAAGGTGAATATTGTTGAAAAATCCGATCTAAACGCATGGCTTTCTAACCATCCAAAATGGAAATTTGAAGACCCTGAAATTGTTTTTGAATATGACTTTGGTAATTTTGTGAATGCCTTTGGATTTATTTCAAAGATTGCGATTTTAATGGAAAAACATGACCATCATCCCAATATAGAAAATTCATATGGATGTGTTCGTTTATCGATGGCAACACATGACGCGGATAATAAAATAACAAACAGAGATTTAAATTTAGCAGAAAAAATAGAGGAACTATTATGATTGAAATTAAAAATTTACATGCGGAAATTGATGGAAAGCCAATTTTAAAGGGGTTGAACCTGACAATGAATAAAGGTGAAGTTCACGCCATCATGGGCCCAAATGGTGCAGGGAAATCAACGCTTTCATACATCATTGCAGGGAAAGAAGACTATGAAGTTACGCAGGGTGATATTTTGTTTAATGGCCAAAGCATTCTTGAAATGTCACCCGATGAACGCGCGGCGGCGGGGGTGTTTTTGGCGTTTCAATATCCTGTTGAAATTCCGGGTGTGCAAATGACACAATTTTTGAAAACATCATTAAACGCCGTACGTAAGGCACGTGGAGATGATGAGCTTGCGACGCTTGATTTTATTAAATTATTGCGTGCCAAAACAACGGAATTGGGTATCAAGGATGATATGTTGAAACGCCCTGTTAATGTTGGATTTTCAGGTGGTGAAAAAAAACGCAACGAGGTTTTGCAAATGGCGATGTTGGAGCCTCAATTTTGCGTGTTGGATGAAACGGATTCTGGTTTGGATATTGACGCGTTGCGCATCGTTGCTGACGGTGTGAACGCATTACGCGCCGCGGATCGGTCTTTCCTTGTGATTACGCATTATCAACGGTTGTTGGATTATATTGTGCCTGACCACGTGCATATTTTGGCTGATGGCCAAATCATTAAATCAGGTGACGCGCAATTGGCCAAGGATTTGGAAACTGAAGGTTATGAAGGCTTTATAAAGGATGCAGCGTAATGAATGTCAATATATTACCCACCCCTAAATTAGAGCGATGGAAATATTCCAATTTACCTGCGTACGTGTCGGGTGATTACATCAACGAACCATTATCCGTTGGGTATGATGGGGATGAAAAATTCATTCAACAGGATGATAATAACCTATCAATTTGGGCGTCTGAAATATACCAAGATATGGGTTTATGGGATGGGTTGCAGGATATTTTATCTGTGGTTATCCCTGAGGATATGCATGTGGAAAACCCTGTGCGTTTATCAACACAAGCATTGGAAAACATCAAATCCGAAGGGGCAATCCACATTCACCTTAAACGCGGTGCAAAATGCACCCTCTTTGATGATATTGATGTATCAGGTTGGATGAATAAATCAATAACAATCATGATAGATGAAGGTGCAGAGTTAAACCATATTCGCACTGGTTCAGGTGATGGTGTTGTGACAAATTTAACGCAAATATATCAATCAAAAAATTCAAAATACAGCGCGTACGCCATGAATACATATGGTGGTTTTGTTCGTGATCAAATTCATGTGAGAATGATAGAGGAGGGTGCGTCATGTTATCTCTCTGGTACAAAACTACTATCAGGCAAACAACATTGCGATACATGCATTTTGATTGAACATGAGGCGCCCAATTGTTATTCTAATCAAAATTATCGTAATATTTTGAATGGTCAATCACGCGGTGTTTTCCAAGGGAAAGTCCATGTTCATCAAATCGCACAACAAACGGATGGATATCAATTATGCAATACAATTATGCTCTCTGATAAATGTGAAATGGATACGAAACCCGAGCTGGAAATTTATGCCGATGACGTGAAATGTTCGCACGGCGCAACGACGGCTGAATTGGACCAAGATCCATTATTTTACTTGCAGGCGCGTGGAATACCAAAAGATCAGGCACAGGCATTATTGTTACAAGCCTTTGTCACCGAGAGTTTAGAAGCATTTGATGATAATGAGGAGATTTATGAGCAACTTAGCCAAAAAATCAGCGATAAGCTCAATGCTTGATGTGAAATCCGATTTTCCATCATTATTCCAAAAGGATTTTGCCTATTTGGACACGGCGTCGAGCGCGCAAAAACCAAGGGCAGTGATTGACGCTATGACATCGGTGATGAATAACCACTACGCCAATATTCACCGTGGTTTGTATGATTACAGCCAAAAAACCACCACAATGTACGAGTCTGTACGTGTCAAAATACAAAAATTCATCAATGCAAATTCAGAAAATGAAATCGTGTTTACACGGAACACGACTGAGGCGATTAATTTGGTGGCGCATTCCTATGGCCGCACATTTTTAAGTGCGGGTGATGAGGTTATTTTGAGTGAAATGGAACATCATGCCAATATCGTGCCATGGCAATTATTACATGACCAAATGGGCATTATTCTAAAAATCATACCCGTCACTGATGATGGTGAATTGGATTATGATGCGTATTCTCAATTGCTATCCCCGAAAACAAAATTCGTATCAATTGTGCATACATCCAATAGTTTAGGAACGATCAATGATATCAATAAAATCATTGGATTAGCGCGTGATTTTAATAAAGACATTAAGGTTTTGGTTGATGGATCTCAGGCGGTTGTGCATGGACGTACAGACGTACAGGCGATGGATTGTGATTTTTTTGTATTCACAGGTCATAAATTATACGGCCCATCAGGGGTTGGTGTATTGTGGGGACGTGAGGATGTTTTAAATTCAATGCCACCCTACCAAGGCGGCGGCGATATGATTGAAACCGTGACATTTGATAAAACAACCTATCAAAATGCCCCTGCACGTTTTGAGGCGGGAACGCCATCCATTGTGGATGTTATTGGCCTTGGCGCGGCGATTGATTATATAAATCAATTTAATATGGATGATATTATCATGCACGAACAAACATTGTTAAACGCGGTTATGAACGAATTATCGAGTGTGGATGTTATTGGAATGATGAATAATAAGGCGCCTGTGATATCATTTACAATGGATGGTGCGCATCATTCCGATATCGGAATGATATTAAACCAGTCGGGTGTTGCGGTACGCACAGGGCATCATTGTTGTATGCCATTAATGCAGAAATTTGGCATTGATGGCACGGTGCGTTTATCATTTGGTATTTATAATGATATGAATGACGTTGAGAAGTTTTTAACGGGCATGGATAAGGTAAGAAAGTTATTGGTATGAGAAATTTTAAGTTAGTTGTCCATGTTCCGTTAACACATTCTGATACTGTTAGAGAAGCAGTTGGTAATGCAGGAGGCGGGCAGGCAGGTGAATATTCGCATTGTTCTTATACGGTCATAGGAAAAGGCAGGTTTAAACCTAGTGACGCAGCGAATCCACATATCGGTACTGCGGGTGTTATCGAGGTGGTTGAAGAAGAACATATTGAGGTTAGTCAAATCCCTCAAAATAAAGTTAAAGATGTTATTAACGCTATGTTAGATGCTCATCCCTATGAAGAAACAGCTTACGAATTAATAGAAATATATAAAATGGAAGATTTGATATGAAACAATTTGCAAACTCAGATATGGTGAAAAACGCTGTGGGGGACGATAATTACGATGCGTTGCAAGAACCACCAATGTGTGAGGCAACGCGCGATCACCCCTTATGGCCATTATGCCGTAAGGCGTTGATGGAGGTCTATGATCCTGAAATTCCAACGAATATTTATGAGCTTGGGCTTATTCTCAAAGTTGTTTTGACCGATGATAAGGATGCTGGCGTTACCGATGTGTATGTTGAAATGACGCTAACATCGCCCGGATGTCCTGTTGCACAGGAAATGCCAGGAATGGTGCAACATGCATTAATGCCGATTGATGATATTGGCGAGGTGCAGGTTGAAATTGTGTGGGATCCGCCATGGACACCATCATTTATGTCGGAAACGGCAAAAATGGAATTGAATATGTTTTAGGATGTTCCAGTGAAACCACTATTAACCGTATCAAACGAAGCAAAAAATTGGCTTGAAGGGAATCTTCGGGGGCAAAATTATATTGGTATTATGGTGCGCGTGAATACCAAAGGGTGCGCAGGCGGCGAGTATGAATTTACGCCAGTGATGAATGAAACAGATACATCCGCTTGTGACAAGGTTGAGGATAACGGCGTCACAATTTATTTCCCACGCACGGATTTGTTTAAACTGATTGGATCGGAATTGGTGTTGTTTGAAGATCAATTCAACACACGATTAGATTTCAAGAACCCGAATGAAAATTCAAGATGTGGGTGCGGTGAATCGGTGTCTTTTAAAGTCGAAAGAGAGAATGCCTAGCTATCATCTTGTGCGCTGTTTGATTCGTCATTTGATTTTTTTATAGGCTTGGTATCAACGGGTCTGGATTTTGTCGATGTTGATGTTCCACCAATACCAAATTTAGGCGCAAATGTTTTTTGTAATTTTTGACCTAGATCATGTCCTAAGGATATAATTTTGTGATAATTGCGCGATGCCATTTCGCGGATTTCATCCACAAATTGCTTTGCTTCTTCGCTAAAACTTTCGCCAGGTTCACGTTTATTCATTGTTATTTCCCTGTTTTTTTAAAAGGTCATTTTCATACGCATCAACCAATGATGAATATCCCATCAAGGTAAAACTGTCAATAAATTCAGTGCGTCCAGCAACGCGACCAAGTTCATAGACGAGACCGGTTTGCCAATAGAGTTTATCCTCAAATTTTTGCGCCTCGCGATGAACATAGATGCTCTCGCCATGATCAACACCAACACGTCGTAACATTTTATCGTGTTCTTGAGCGGTTTCACGAATGGCACCCGCCAAATGAATTGTAATGATGGGGTCGCGAATATCTAAATCTTCATTAACTGACAGAAAAACTGTTTGATCCGATGGCGCATAATCGCGGCTCTCACGCCCGCGGAGGATAGAAATATTGATATTACTATCCTCGATAAAACGTGATAGCTCTGTGCCAATTTCGGATTGTGCCATGTTATTTAATGCAATATTGATAATTTCCGTTTCGTTCGGATGACGAAGACGCCTGTTTTCATGGGGTTTTTTAATTTTTAATGCGGCATTTAGTGATTCAAATGGATTTTTCATGGTTTTTTATGCTCCCCCAAAACTGGATGATGCGCTCATCAACATTGTATGTGGTTGAATTTCTAACTCTCCCTTTGGATCAACAATGATGGCCGCCCTTAATAATGTGCCACCATAAAATAAATCCGCAAGAACAACAAAATTTTTCGTTTCTTTATCAATCATAACCTTTGGTTCGGCGTGTTTTTCCTTCATATCAATTTGTTGATCTAAACTAAGGCTATCAATAAACGGAAGGTTTTCAACATCGCGGATCATATAAATATCACCATCGTCGCCACGGATATTTTCTAAATAAAAATCAACATAATCGACGACATTGGTTTCCGTTAAGTACAACCCACCAACAGTGTTAACCAAATTAATAGGGGTGGGGGAGCCATCCAACAGATGAAAACTCTCGCCGTTACTTAAAAAATCTAATGAGAAGGATGGAAGTGTCGCATAATTGGTAATGCGATAAACCATAAAGTCTTGATAAAAAGATAATGGCCTAAAGCTAGCCTCACTGGAATTGCCTGAAAAAAGAGACGGGTCCGCAGCCTGCGCCACGTGGCTCAGTATATCGGCTGATTGGTGTCTATCTAATCTGTTCCAGTCCATGAATCATTTTCAATTGTATAGGCGATTATAGCGTATTCAATGGGAAATGTCATTTAATTGCATCAAACGCATCCCACAAAACATCTTCGGCTTTTTCCGCGGTGTGTGATTTTTCGGAGATGACTTGGCGCCATTTTCGGGCTCCTGCGACACCTTGGTAGAAATTAACCATGTGTTTTGTGATGGTTTTAACGGGTGTACCGTATTTGTGTTGTTGGTCATTCGAGTAATCAATCATGGTTTGGATGATGTCTTTGTCATCAACCACCCAATCCGCATTATAAAATTCACGTTCAATATCAATAAGTAGGCGAGGGGAGTGATAGGCCGCTCGTCCAATCATCAGGCCGTCATAGTCAGACAATAATTGTTTCATGGTTTCAATATCGGTGATGCCACCATTCAATTGAATGTCCAAATTTGGATTTTCGGATTTTATCGCGCGAACCAAATCATAATTGAGTGGTGGGATATCTCGGTTTTCCTTTGGACTTAGGCCATTGAGCCATGCCTTACGCGCATGAACGATGAATGTTTTGCATCCATAATCGGATACGGTTGATATGAAGTCGCGGAGCATGGTTTCTTCGTCCGCTTCATCAATTCCAATGCGGCATTTCACGGTGACGGGTTTATCGGTGGCATCCGCCATGGCCTTGATGGATTGTCCTACCAATTCAGGTACGGCCATTAAACACGCACCAAACGCACCGCTTTGCACACGGTCGGATGGGCATCCGCAATTGAGGTTATATTCGTCATATCCGTATGGCTCGGCAAGCTTTATCGCTTGGGCTAATTTATTAGGTTCGCTTCCGCCCAATTGTAAGACAACGGGATGTTCTGGTGTACTGTGCCGTAAATGGCGGTCAACATCACCGTGAATCAATGCATTCGCTGTCACCATTTCGGTATATAATGTCACGGATGGCGCAAGTAAACGGTGAAAATACCGACAATGCCTATCCGTCCAATCCATCATTGGTGCGACGCTAATGATTTTATTCATAAGAGATGATATAGCGTCTTGGCGGTAGAATGTAAAATCAGTTATAACAAGTTCATGAAATTGATTCTTTTAATCGCGTTTTTATTGTTTCCAACTCAATCTTTTGCCGAGGTTACAATCGGCGAGGTGACAAAATTGCCTTTGCCACGGTTTGCATCCCTGCGTGGTGATCAGGTGTATGCACGCACAGGCCCCGCAACGCGATACCCGATTAAGTGGGAATATAAGCGCAAGAATCTGCCGATTGAAATTATTCAGGAATTCGACACATGGCGTAAAATTCGTGATGTTGATGGCGAGGAGGCGTGGATTCATCAATCGCTTCTCTCTGGAAAACGATTTGCGATTCAAAATACGGGACAGGCCATGCCATTGTACAGGCAGGATGATGATCAATCACGCGGTGTAGCCTTAATCGAATCTAGTGTGATTCTAGAGCTGAATTCATGTGAAAACACATGGTGTTCTGTTAATGTAGGTGGCTATAAAGGTTATATTCCCTTAACTTCTCTATGGGGTGTTTACGAAGGTGAACAAATTGAGTAACAATAAAGGGGTAATGATTCATATCTTTCTGATGTGAATTTCTATTTAAACTATTTCTTCGTTATCGCGTTTCGCGATGATATTCAGGATTTAAAACTATGGCCAATGTCGTATACGGGCATTTTGATTCTGCAGGATCACTGCATAAACAAATCGCATCCTTTGCCAAGGATGATAAGGGGTTTCATGATAATGACCGCTTGATTCGTCTTTATGCTGGCGTTATTGCCGAGTGTTTGTTGGATTACGAAGATTGGAAAGAGGGGTTGGATGATTATTTTCAAATATCCAAAACGATAGAGCAGGGGTTAGACACATCCCAATGGCATTCGCATGATTACGGTATAAAATCATTTGTATTGGATAAAGACACTGAATTAGGGCGATCATTGGTCCGCGCTTATTTAGATGAAACGCCAGAGACATCCTTTATGATGCTTAGGAATGTGCGCGCATCCTTGCTATCCATGATCCCCACCGAAAATGAATTTTGGTCGCATTTATACGATATGGCGCTTGTGACATTGGTGTCTGAGCAATTTATCCACCACTTATGCGATCAGGTGATTGATATTTGTATTGGTGGTGAAGGGTGGAGCCTTGGTGATTGTGTTCAGGCCTTGGGCGGACTATCGGGTCAATACCATGCCAAAGTCATCGAATTGAATGATCTCGGTATTTCAAAATCCGCGGTTGTTGAACATGATTTTGATTATATGATTCATACAATGATGAACGAGGCCATGCGTTTGGGCATGCCCGATCATGCGGGGTTATACACGATGTTGGCGGCGAATGACATTCAACCTTATGTTCCATTTCATAAATGTGAATCGATTGACATGATTGCGGTGCCTTTATTTAAGATATTTAAGGTTTATGACCCTGATTTACGATCCATGATGATCGCCAAATCCACAGGCCGTATGATGGCCGTCGCCGCCGCGGGGGACACACCCGATATGGATGCATGTGTCGTGACACCACTGGCATTATCATCAATGCAGGGAAGTTACATTTCATCCTTGAACCGCGTTTAAAACGCCTTTATAAATACCATCATGACAAATGCAATGAGAGCCACAAAAGACGGGGACATGGCTTATACCCCACAATCCAGCTATACGCGCGATGAATTAATCGCATGCGGGAATGGTGAATTATTTGGTAAGGGCAATGCCTTGTTACCGCATCCACCCATGTTGATGTTTGATCGGATTGTGACGATTAACAATGACGGCGGTGCGCACGGTAAAGGGCAGGTTGTTGCGGAATTTGATATCAATCCTGATCTGTGGTTTTTTGAATGCCACTTTAAGGGTGATCCCGTGATGCCAGGGTGCTTGGGGCTTGATGCCCTATGGCAATTGACTGGTTTCTGGTTGGGTTGGACAGGCGCACCGGGGTCTGGTCGTGCGATTGGGGTTGGCGAGGTCAAGCTAACTGAACAAATTTTACCCACAAATAAAAAAGTGACTTACACGGTGGATATCAAACGGTTCATCAACCGTAAATTGGTTTTAGGCGTCGCCGATGGTCGCGTTGAGGTTGATGGTAAATTAACAACCGAAGTTGTAGACATGAAAGTTGGACTATTCGACAACGACGCGGTTTAAATATCGCTAATCATTAGGAGATAAAATGCAAAATTTAAGACGTGTTGTTATAACGGGGATGGGAATTGTTTCGTGCATCGGAAATAACAAAGAAGAAGTTCTTGAAAGCTTGAAAGCAGGGAAAAGCGGTATATCCGCCGCGCCTGAATATGCCGAAATGGGATTTCGATCACAAATTCACGGAAAGCCTGATATTGATTTAGCCGAGGCCATCGACAAACGCCTGTTGCGTTTTATGGGTGAGGCCGCGGCTTATACTCATTTATCAATGGAACAAGCGATTGCGGATGCAGGTTTATCCGAAGATATCGTATCAAACGAACGCACAGGTATCATTGTTGGGTCTGGTGGCCCATCAACACGCGCACAAGTCGCCGCGGCGGATATTACTCGTGAAAAAGGACCTAAGCGAGTAGGGCCTTTTGCTGTTCCAAAATGCATGTCATCAACAACATCGGCAACTGCATCAACAAATTTCAAAATTAAGGGCGTGAATTACACAATTTCATCCGCTTGTGCGACATCGGCACACTGTATCGGTAATGCGGCGGAGCTTATCCAATGGGGTAAACAAGACGTAATGTTTGCTGGCGGTGGCGAGGAATTAGATTGGACATTATCCGTCCTATTCGATGCAATGGGTGCGATGTCATCGAAATATAACGATACACCGACAAAGGCCGCACGTGCCTATGACGCAAACCGTGATGGTTTTGTGATTTCTGGTGGTGGTGGAGTTGTTGTTCTTGAGGAATTAGAACACGCGCTTGCCCGTGGTGCCAAAATTTATGGCGAGGTCACAGGGTACGGCGCAACATCCGATGGACACGACATGGTTGCCCCATCAGGTGAAGGCGGAAAACGTGCCATGTTAAAGGCGATGGAAACAATTTCAACGCCTGTCACATATATCAACACACATGGGACATCGACACCCGTTGGCGATATTGGCGAATTAGACGCCATCCGTGAAGTGTTCACTGAAGGCAACTATCCTCACATCAGCGCAACAAAATCAATGACTGGGCATAGCCTTGGCGCGACAGGTGTTCAGGAAACAATTTATTCATTGTTAATGATGGAAAACAACTTTGTCGCACCATCAATTAATATCGAGGAATTAGATGAAGGTGCAAAAGGTTTACCAATAGCGCAAACACGTATTGATAATGTTGGGCACGAAACAATTTTAAGTAACAGTTTTGGTTTCGGCGGTACAAACTGTACCCTCGCGATTTCGAAATACAAAGGATAATCCATGGCCGAAATCGTACAAAAATCAGACATGTTAAAAGGCAAAAAAGCTCTTATTATGGGCGTTGCCAATCACAATTCAATCGCGTGGGGAATCGCCAAGGAATTAAAGGCGCATGGCGCGGAATTGGCGTTTACTTATTTGGGTGATTCAATCCTTAAACGTGTCAAGCCTTTGGCCGAAAGTGTCGGTAGCGATATTTTAATTGATTGCGATGTGTCATCCGAAGATAGCCTTGATAAGGCATTTGCAGACCTAAAAAACACATGGCCTGAATTTGACATGTTGGTGCACGCCATTGCCTATTCGGACAAAGAGGAATTAAAGGGCGCGTATGTTGATACATCGCTCAATAACTTCCTTAATTCCATGCACATTTCATGCTTTTCATTCACATCCGTGATGCGTCGTGCCAAAGACATGATGCCTCAGGGTGGTTCTGCCGTAACATTATCTTATTACGGTGCGCAAAAGGTCATGCCGTTTTACAACGTCATGGGCGTCGCCAAGGCGGCGTTAGAGGCCTCAGTACGCTATCTTGCCAATGATTTAGGCCCAGAACACGGCATTCGCGTGAACAGCATCAGCGCAGGGCCTATGCGGACATTGGCGGGCGCCGTTATCGGTGGCGCGCGTGACACATTCAAACATAATGTTGATACAGCCCCTTTAAGGCGTCCCGTGACATTAGAAGAATTAGGTGGAACAGCCGTTTATTTGTTGTCCGACATGTCCGGCGCAGTCACAGGCGAAAATCACTTTGTCGATTGCGGATTTAATATCGTTGGGATGAAAAAGGTTGAGGAATAGTATTAAACTAATTAACTATGAACGGTATAGAGCGCTTACATTTAATAAACGACATGTCTGCAC
>CAYGLI010000029.1:0-2140 GCA_964350795.1 uncultured Micavibrio sp. | reverse complement strand
ATGGGGGATTGTTACTGGTATTTTGCTTGCAACATATGGTGCATTTCTAAGTGTTAAAATAAATAAAAATAACCAAGAAAAAACCATAAAAAATTTTTGTAAAGATTCTCTTACCAATATTTCAAAATTCATAAGCTCAATGGATGAGCATCGTGATAGAACTAGAGCAATACATCATGATTTTATTGAATTTGTTGAACTTGAACTCAATGTTTATGGGCGTAACAGAGAGCATCTTGTCTATATTACAAAAGAAAATATACGACAGGAAATTAGAGATTTATATAATGATATTGCCATTAATATTGTGAGAGTTAAACAAAATTTAGAAAATTTTTATAGAGTTAATAATTTAGTTAATAATACCCCTGTAGAGACAGCTGAGCATAATTCATATAAGGCTGCGGCTCACGACCACCTAAATACAGCACAAAATAATTGTGATAAATTGGTTTCTTTGAATGTAAATTGTAAAAATATTATAGATAAGCTTTAATTCAACCCAAATAATTCATCTCGAATAACATCAGGTTCATCCGTAAACACGCCATCGACGCCCCATTGGATGAGTTCTTGTGCGCGGAGTGGGTTGTTGATTGTGTAGGCGAGGATGCCGTACCCTTCATCAATGATATCTTCGATAAATTCACGAGTGAGGTCAGGGCGGTTACCGTTGATGTTGATTGTTTTTGCACCCAAATGCTTGGCCATGTCGCGCCAATTATCAGGGGTTTCGTCGAATAAATATCCTATCGCCCAATCACCACCCAACATTTCGGCGGCGGTTTCTAGGGATACTTGTGAAAACGAGCTAATCATGATTTTTTCATGGTCGTCCCATATACGGGACAGGTGGTCTAACGCAATTTGAGTGGTTTCAATTTCGCGACCTGCGCATGGTTTTATTTCTAGATTTAATCCCATGCCGTTTTCAATGATGCATTCTAAGGCTTCTTCTAATGTTGGAATTTTTTCACCAATAAAACTGTCGCCAAACCAAGAACCCGCATCCAATTCCTTGATAACGGAATAGGGGGTTTCGGCGACCAATCCCTCATGCCCCGTTGTACGAATTAAGTTGTCGTCATGAAATATAATCGGCACGTCATCGGATGTTAATTTCACATCCAATTCCACCCAATCACACCCCATATCCGCCGCGGATTGAATCGACGCAATTGTGTTTTCAGGCGCATACCCACACGCGCCCCTATGTCCGATGATTTTTGGAATTTGAAATGTCATGAGGTTTTATAGCTTATTTTAAATAGTGTTAAAAGAGGGCATGTAAACCATTGAATTAACATCTGAAATAGACGATTACTTAGTTCGTTTGCGATTTTTATAATTTGATAGCTTTTAAGTCTTACAAAATTTAAATTCATACAAACAACAGTATGATTTAATTCCTATTTTGTCAAGGTAATTTTAACTATAGAGGTTAAGGGAAGAAGGAGTTTTTTTGATTTATAAACACCGTCATTGCATGGCTTGTCCATGCAATCTATTCCACCATTCTGGATTACAGGCCTTTTGTTATCGCAAAAACCTGCAATGACGTCTTGAGAGAAAAACTCTGTGAAACTCCGTGTCCTCTGTGGTAATAAAAATCCCCGCGGGTTATGGCGGGGATGATTTTGATTACTTTGACATCCTGAGGAATGTAATGACGAAGGATCTCTTTTTGTGTTCCAGAGACTCTTCGCCTTAGGCTCAGAATGACAATATTTTATTTACGCGGCGTCTTCTTGATCTGTTTCTAAATCTTCGCCGGTTTCTTGGTTCACGCGTTTCATTGATAATTTCAATTTACCGCGGTTATCAAGACCGATTAATTTGACCTTCACTTCGTCGCCTTCGGATACAACGTCGGACACTGTCTCAACGCGTTCATCTTTAAGCTCAGAAATATGAACCAAACCGTCTTTTGCACCCATGAAATTAACAAATGCGCCAAAGTCCATGATTTTAACGACTTTACCGTTATAAATTGCACCAACTTCTGGTTCGTCAGTGATGGCGCGTATCATATCGATTGCCTTTTGTGCACTTTCTGCATTAACTGCGGCTACTTTGACCGTACCGTCATCGTCGAGGTCAACTTTTGCACCAGAGACTTCACAAATTTCACGGATTACTT
>CAYGLI010000028.1:0-18559 GCA_964350795.1 uncultured Micavibrio sp. | reverse complement strand
AATTGATCAAATGTTTCGGCCTCTAAAATTTTCAAAACTGCCTCGTGAATACGGGCAAGGTTGTTCATATTTTCACGGGATACCTCGATAATATCGCGGGTGGTGTCCAACACCATGCGTTTATCCGCCTTTAATTTTTCCACCATATAATGTGAAAAATCAACGACGCGACGACCTTTCGCCGTATCCTTAGGCGGTAACAAATAATCCACCGCATCGGGGTTTTTTTGAAGGAATTTAGGGTTGGATTTCAGGTAATCGATAATATCCTGTTCGGTCATGGTTTTGTCTTGTGTTTGATTCATATGCATATGATATCAGGAGTGAAGGAGTGAAGGATAGTAGGAAATTTATAAAATTAGGAAAATTGCATCCCCGTGCTTGACACGGGGCCTATTGGCCTTTGGTTTGATATACGATGACCCCCGTCTTTCGACGGGGTCGCGTGTGAGGTGACGGCATAAAAAAACCGCCATGGTGGCGGTTTGATATAGGGTTTATGCTGGACTCCAGCAATGACACGGACCGTTACAACTACATGGCTTTAATTTCGCTAGCTTAGCTGTATGAGTATCTTGTTTGATTTGCTTTGGGCTTCTGACTGCATTTGGCTCTTGGCCATTAGAAACTTTTGCGCATCTTTCAAAGATTGTTAAAACATCATATTTCATAGTTGCTCTCCTTTTAAATTATGACCAACTATAATCACATATGCAAAGGCTTGTCAAATGCGTCCAATGCCGCCTCTTTTACCACTTCCGACAATGTCGGGTGGGCGTGGCATGTACGCGCTAAATCCTCCGCGCTTCCGCCAAATTCCATGACGGCGGCAACTTCGTGGATTAATGTTCCGGCCTCTGCCCCAATAATGTGACATCCTAAAATTTTGTCCGTTGATTTATCGGCGAGGATTTTTACAAACCCGTCCGTTGCCTGCATTGCACGCGCACGACCGTTGGCCATGAAGGGGAATTTCCCAACGTTGTATGCAACGCCCATGTCCTTTAATTGTTCTTCGGTTTTACCAATGCTTGCGACCTCAGGGAATGTGTATACAACGCCTGGCACCAAATTATAATCAATATGCCCTGACTGTCCGGCCAACATTTCGGCCAAGACAACTCCTTCGTCTTCGGCCTTGTGTGCCAACATTGGCCCCGCAATCACATCGCCAACGGCGTAGATTCCATCAATATTTGTGTCAAAACAATCACCCGTGACAATGCGTCCACGGTCATCCATTTCAACGCCAATATCGGCCAAGCCCAATTTATCCGTATAGGCCTTGCGCCCAACGGCAACCAACACAATATCAGCCTTCATTTTTTCCGCCTTACCACCGTTGGCGGGTTCGATCTCTATTGCGACGCCATCTTTTCCAGCCTTCGCGCTAGTGACCTTGGCGGAGAGTTTAAAGTCGATTCCCGACTTCTCCATAATTTTTTTCATTTCCTTGGCGCAATCCGTGTCCATACCCGGCAGGATACGATCCATAAATTCGACCACGGTGATTTTCGCGCCCAAACGCGACCACACCGCGCCCATCTCTAAACCAATCACACCGCCACCAATCACGGTCATTGTTTTTGGCACTTTGGATAATTTTAACGCCCCTTCGGAACTGACGATTTGTTTCTCATCAATTTTGATATTGGGCAATGACACAACATCCGACCCCGTGGCAATCACGATTGAATCGGCAGTGTAAGAATTTTTACCAACCTGAACGGTATCTTCGGATGTAATCTTCCCCCATCCTTTTAACCAATCAATCTTGTTTTTCTTAAATAAAAATTCGATTCCTTTGGTGTTGGCCTCAACCACATCGGTTTTATGTTTCATCATATTTTTTAAATTCACCTTTGGCGCAGGGATATCGATTCCCAAACTTGCAAAGTGATTCTTGGATTCATCAAATCTTTCGGATGCATGCAACAAGGCCTTGGACGGAATACACCCAATATTCAAACATGTTCCCCCCAATGATTCGCGCCCCTCAACCACCGCCGTTTTCATACCCAACTGGGCACATTTAATGGCGCAAACGTAACCCCCGGGGCCACTACCGATGATAATTACGTCGTAATGAGTGTCAGTCATGATGTGTAAATTCCGTGAATAAAATTGAAAAATTTCTAATTAATGGGTTGCATGTTCCAAACCATCTTATTATACACACATATAAGTTTATTTCGAGGGTTGAAATACATTATTTTTACCGCAGAATAGGCACATATTTTAAGGATAAGAATATTTTTATTGACTTTTCATAGTTGGTTTGTTAAATACTTTTATCCCTGAAATATCAGGGCAATAATAAATACGTACACAAGGGAACAGAAATGAAAACCACCGATGTACTGAACGATTCTGGGATGGGTCAGTTCTTTTATTCTATATCCGCCAAACTCAAACGCGCAATTGCGACTAAATTTTGGAGGGTGGGATAGATGGCTCTAGCATTAAAATCATTTGCCCCAAATTCGCAATATCAAGACCCACTTACAAAAGAACAATGGGACTATGTCCGCCAAGCCTCTGACTTTATAGAACACAATCTCAACAAACCTGGCCCAACTGTATATCAACGTTTTAAGGCATTCTGCTGCCTATCTGAAGACAAAAGATATGTTAACGCAGTTTTGGCGCAACAATATATAGACCGCACAGGAGTCGTTGAGCGCGGATACGAAGCAGAAACAATTTTAGAACATGCCCGTGGCATGCGCTATTTAACAATACAGCTTAATAAGCATCAAGAATTCAGAAAATCCGTCTACCGTCCAAACCTGTCTGATAAAGATGAACTCGCCTTACTTATGCAACTTAATTTAGTGCATGACACACCCGAGGACGGTTCAGGTGATTTTTCTATTAGCGAACAGGAAACTCTACCAGCTGGTATGAAAGACAAATTAGAAGATTTATTCATACAAATTATATTTCAAAACAACTCTGAAATGCTTAAGCGTATGCAAAAATACGCTGATAAAAATTCGACGATTGATCGTGCGAACAAAGTAGAAGACGCAATTGAAAGTGCAATTGATGCAATTGCAACGGGAATGACACCCAATCATTTTGAAGAATTTTTTGGTACAGCTACAAAAATTATTGATGAATATGCAACATCATCAATGAAAATTGGTTGGGCAAATAAACTTTTAGAAAGCGTTAAAGAGTATTACTTTAACGGCGATTACTCAAATCATGAAAACCTTCAAGGCCTAGCCAGAAGAAAAGCAATCATGGATGTTGTCGTAAAAGCTACATTTGATGATTATACGCCAAAATTGGCACCTAAAAAACCAGCTATCGCATAGACATTTTCTCTAAAAAATCTTATAACCAATTCCAATGACTATTTCACAACAACGAACACTCATTGGAATTGGCAATGCCGCGATTGACGGTACGGTTGAGGTTTCATCCGACGCCGAATTATCCGAACTTGAATGCATTAAGGGCACTTGCGTTTTTGTTGATGGGAACGACCCGCGCATGAAACGCATTTTTGACCGTTACCCCGATTATCAAAAGGACCCAGGCGGGGCATCCGCCAATGCTGTTTGCGCCTATTCCGCACTTGGTGGGAACGCCCGATTTATTGGTAAAACAGGCATGGATGACTATGGCGCATTTTTCACCGACAACATCAAACATTATGGCGTGACGTTTGAAACCCAGCCAACCGCCGAGGTTGAATCAACCTTCTTATTTTCCGTGATTACGCCAGACCGTGAACGGTCCTTCCTGTCCAATCATGGCGCATCCCATAAAATTTCCGCTGCGGACGTAAAGCGCGAATGGTTTACACCCAACACATCCTTGATAATCGATGGATATATGTTGATGAGTGGCGGCGGGCCAGAGGCGATATACACCGCCATGGATTATGCCGAACAGGCCGGTTCAGATATAATTTTCATGCCGTGTTCACTCACGGTTATATTGGAAAAACGAGACCATGTTGACCGCATTTGCAAACGCGCCAATTCATTTATCGCCAACCGCGAGGAAGCGGACGCGATTGCAGGTGGCAATTATAAGGACATCAAGAACATGTTTGATTGGGGCGTCGTGACCCTAAGCAGTGAAGGCGCATGGTATTTTGACAATCGCAACAACACCGAGGGGCACGTCCCCACCCCTTATCAACCAACCGCCATTGAAAACACCAACGGCGCAGGTGATAATTTTTCTGGTGGATTACTCTATGGGTTACATCATGGCATGGATATGAAAGACGCCATTACGCTGGGCCATAAATGCGCCATCTATGTCCTTGGCAAAACGGGCGCGCGATGTGATTTTGATATTCGGCATCTTTTTTCCTAAGTGGTTCACACAGAGCGCACAGAGAAAACACGATGGACACAGGGGTTTTCTTATCTTAATCAATCTTTGCACTCGTTGTAAAAATTGATTTTGTATTAATTTTTTAACAAATGACGATACAGAAAGAGAAAAACTTTGCGCGACTTTGCGTTCCTTTGCGTTTCAAAAAATCTTTAATTCCCCTCTCCCTTAGGGATAGGAGCTGTGTTAAATTATTTGTATGACACCATTTACCGCCATGCAATCCGCCGTTGATATCGCCAACACATCCGAACATAACAAAAATAAAATTGCGTCTTGTTTGCTCTCTTCCTCGTCATCCTCGGGCTTCCCCCGTGGATCTGCTAACAATCAAGAAGATTGCCCGAACGAGTCGGAGAATGACAGTATTTGTAGAGTCAACCACCGTCCCGATATTTTAAAATCAGCCTTTGCCCCTAACGTGCGATTAGGAAAAAGCAGCCAATTCGTCCATTCAGAAACCGCTTGTATTTTCGAGGCTGATTTCCCAACCGATGGCTCATCCTTATTTATCACCGATCCACCCTGCCCCAATTGTGCCAAGGCCATTTGCGAGGCAGGTATTACACACGTCTATATCGACCATAAAGGATTAGATAAAGATTTCGCCATTCGTCGCGGTGATGATTTTCAATCCTTATCATTGTTAATGATGGAAAAGGCCGGCATTGCCATGTCTATTCTTTATCGTAAAGATAAAAAAATTGAACCATTGATTGAGCCCCCCGTTTACACACGCAAAGGATCGGCACGTGGCATTGAATTTTTTGATTGGAATAGTGCGCTGACATTAGAGGATTACTTAAGAAAATTCAGAAATCGACAAGCACATTCCGCATGGACAATTGCCAAAATCCGCGAGGGCGATTTGGATTTGGGTGTTATAATATTCGAGGAATTAACCCAAGGCCTTACACCCCGTGATTACGCTGAAAATAGACGGATTAGTTTGAAATATCGCCTGCCCGTTGATCCATTAAACCGCATGTTGTTTTTTACAAAACGCAAGAATATTGCCATTATCAATGATGAAATTGCATGTAATTTACACCCCTCCTCACGGTCATTGGTGAACGCGGTCGGGTACGGTATCAAAACCATTCATATCGGGGAAAACAAACCTGACCATGATGATTTGGGACATATCGCCGCCGAAATCATAGAAAAAAATGGCATTTTGAAAATTCATCATTTAGAATAATGATATGAAATATTTATTTTTAATCATACTGTTTATATCGACACCTGCATTTGCAGACACATATGAAATTCCAAAATACCCTGAAAAACCAGCGGTTGAGGCCGATATTAACGACACAAAAATGGCCACACCAACATGCGAAACCTATGTTGAATGGACAGGGAAAAATATTGATGAGATTGATTTATCTGTCCTTGGTGATCGTCAGTATCGCATCATCAAACCAGACAGCATGGTGACAATGGATTATCAACCAAACCGCCTGAATATCAATGTCACAGACGATGGTGTTATTCTGACGCAGGAGTGCGGTTAAAAATCACTTGCTTTTTTAATGTTATTACGTTAAATTTAATCTATGAAAAAATTAACGCTTATTTTTACATGTCTATCTTTATATGGACAGCCCGCGCTCGCTGAAGATCAAAATCATACTTTTGGAATTGATGCTTGTAGCGATGCCGTGTATTCAGCCAAACACCAATGGCAAACTATAAATTCTATGCGCAAAACAAACGCTGACCCAGAGAGGTCTTTGAAAGACAAAGAGCGGGTAAATAATATAATAGGACTCAGAGCTAAACGTCTTGCTAGGCATATTCGATATCTTGATGCAAATAATTGCCCAAGAAGAGTAATTTAAGCCTCAATCAACAAACGTGCTGGGTCTTCCAAGATTTCTTTGATTTTTACAAGGAATGATACGCTCTCGCGGCCATCAATCACACGGTGATCGTATGACAGGGCGACATACATCATTGGACGTGCCTCGATTGATCCGTCCGCCATCACCATAGGGCGCATTTGTGTTTTATGCATCCCGAGTATGGCCGATTGAGGGGCATTCAAAATTGGTGTCGACATCATCGACCCGAACACGCCGCCATTTGTGATGGTGAATGTTCCACCCATCATCTCACTCATAGCCAATTTACCATCACGAGCGCGTACCGCCATGTCGCCAATATCTTTTTCGATTGTCGAAAATGATTTTTGATCCGCATCACGCACAACAGGAACGACAAGCCCTTGGGGCGTGGATACGGCAACCCCAATGTCATAGTAATTTTTATAAACCATATGGTCGCCATCAATTTCGGCATTCACGGCAGGAAATTCCTTCAACGCCTGACACGCGGCCTTCACAAAAATTGACATGAAACCTAATTTAACGCCATGTTTTTTCTCAAACGCGTCTTTGTATGATTTTCGCATATCCATGTATGCGCCCATATCAATTTCGTTGAATGTAGTCAGGATGGCCGCCTCAGTCTGAGCCTCTTTCAAACGCTTGGCAATTGTCTGGCGCAATTTTGTCATTTTTACGCGCTCTTCACGTTCGGTTTTTGGCTTGTCATTCTGAGGAGGCATGGCCGACGAAGAATCTTTTTGCGGTTTTTGAGGTTCTTCGCTATCGCTCAGAATGACAGTATCCTTATCACCCTCCATAAATTTCAAAACATCATCCTTGATAATACGACCATCTTTACCTGTGCCCGTAATGGCCGATGCATCCAAATTATTATCATTAATCAATTTCCGAACCGCGGGGGACAGCTCGCCACTCTTGTCATTCTGAGACGAAGACGAAGAATCTTGTTTGCTATCTTGTGATCCTTCACTGTCGTTCAGGGTGACAGTTTCTTTTACAGCAGCCTTTGGCTCTTCCTTTTTCGGTGCGGGGGCATCGCCCGCCTCACCCATGGCACCCAATAATGCGCCAACCTCAACGGTGTCGCCTTCTTGGGCGGATATGGACACAAGCACACCTGCCTCTGGCGCGTTCACCTCTAATGTTACCTTATCGGTTTCCAATTCCACCAATGGCTCATCCATGGCAACAGTGTCACCCTCGGCCTTAAGCCATTTTGCGATGATGGCTTCGGTTACTGATTCACCTAATTGTGGGACTTTGATATCTGTCATTTTTTGTTCTTCCTTATTATCAAACTATTTTATTCTTTTTAACTCGAGAGTAAAGGCGTAGATATGGATTTTTTGTTTCACACAAAGAACACGAAGCTCACACTGGGGACACAAAGATTATTTACTACATTTTCCCTAGTGCTCTTTGTGAATCCCCTGTGATCTCCGTGTGAAACTAAAATCTATTTCGATTTAAGTGCCTCATTAACCAACTTCTCTTGCTCCGCCTTATGCACGCCTGCGCTTCCTGTTGCGGGGGATGCAGATGATGAACGTCCGACATATGATGGACGACCACCCTTATGTTTGGCAACACCCAATGATCCCTCGATACGACGGTCAACAAATTCCCAATATCCGCTGTTTTTTGGTTCTTCCTGACACCATACGACATCGGCATTCGGGTATTTCGCCAATTCCTCGGCCAAGGCCCCCATTGGGAATGGATAGAGTTGTTCGAGGCGTATGATAACAACATCCTTAATCTTTTTATCTTCGCGGGCTTGGTACAAATCGTAATAAACCTTACCCGTACACAGGACAACGCGTTTGATGTCTTTTGGTTTATTCAATTCACCTGCGATTTCCGCATCATCCCATAAAATACGGTGGAATGTAGAATCATCCATCATCATCGCCGCGGATGACACGCATGATTTATGACGCAATAATGATTTTGGCGTCAACATGATCAATGGTTTGCGGAAATTTCTCACCATTTGACGGCGCAATGCATGGAAATAATTTGCCGGTGTTGATGCATTCACAATTTGCCAGTTATCCTCGGCAGATAACGATAAAAATCTCTCTGGGTGGCATGAACTATGCTCTGGCCCTTGTCCTTCATATCCATGAGGGAGAAGCATCACAAGCCCTGACATACGTAGCCACTTGCTCTCACCACTTGAAATAAATTGATCAATTATGGTTTGTGCACCATTCACGAAATCCCCGAATTGAGCTTCCCACAGCGTCAACCAATTGGGTTCCGCCATTGAAAATCCGTATTCATAGCCAAGCACCGCAAATTCCGATAATGGTGAATCATGCACCTCAAAATCAGCCTGATTATGCGATATATGTTGCAATGGTTGATAGATATGTCCATCGGTTTGATCATACATTTTGGCATGACGTTGTGAAAATGTTCCACGCCCACAATCTTGACCAGATAACCGCACGCCATACCCTTCGTGAACCAATGACCCAAAGGCCAATGCCTCGGCCGTTGACCAATCGAATCCTTCGCCCGTTTCAAACATTTCCTTACGCGCGTCAATAAATCGTTTTAATTTGGAATGGATGTTAAAATCCTCTGGCATGGATGTCAGGGCATTGCCTACGGCCATAAAGGTCTCGCTGTTTAATCCCGTTTGTCCACGGCGCGGTTGTTCTTCGGATTCCGCAACCGCCATATCCGACCATGCGCCCTGTAGGAAATCAGCCTCATTCGCCTTGTAATTTGATGCGGCCTTGAATGATTCCTCCAACAATCGCATCATTTCATCCTTGATGGCATCGCCTTCGTCTTGTTTCACAATTCCTTCATCCGCCAAATGTTTCGCATAGAGTGTACGCGTTGTCGGTAGATCCTTAATTTTTTGATACATCACAGGGTTTGTGAATGCTGGTTCATCGCCTTCGTTATGACCAAATCGGCGATAACAAATGATATCAATCACAACATCCTTGTTAAATTCCTGACGGAATTCGGTGGCAATACGCGCAACATGAATAACGGATTCAGGGTCATCGCCATTCACGTGAAATATTGGCGCGGACAATAATTTCGCAACATCCGTACAATATGGGCCAGAGCGTGAAAATTGTGGCATGGTTGTAAACCCAATTTGGTTGTTAATCACAACATGCATCGTCCCACCAACGGAATATCCATCCAGTTCCGAAATCATCAATGTTTCGGCGACAATCCCTTGCCCCGCAAAGGCCGCATCACCGTGAAGGAGGATCGGCATAACCTGTGTGCCATCCGCGTCTTTACGTTGCATCTGTTTTGCCCGAACCTTACCGATTACAACGGGGTTCACACATTCAAGGTGCGATGGGTTGGCGGTTAATGACAGGTGAATATTATTCCCGTCAAAATCACGGTCACTGGATGTTCCTAGGTGATATTTCACATCGCCAGACCCCAACACATCATCTGGTTGTGTTTTAATACCTAAAAATTCCGCAAATATTGCCGAAAACGGTTTGCCCATGACGTTAGCCAACACATTCAAACGTCCACGGTGCGCCATTCCTAACACCATTTCCTTGAGCCCCAATTGGCCACCGCGTTTCATAATTTGTTCAATGGCGGGAATTAAAACCTCACCCCCATCAATTCCAAATTTCTTTGTCCCTGGGTATTTTTTGGCGAGGAATTGTTCAAACGATTCCGCCGCGGTTAGACGTTCCAAAATCGCGCGTTTTCCATTTGTGGTAAAATCAGTTTGATTGCGTGGTTGTTCAATGCGTTTTTGTATCCATGCCTTTTCTTCGGGCGACGACATATGCATGAATTCCACACCAATTTTTCCGCAATATGTTTGTTTAACGGCGGATAATATTTCATGTAAATTTGCCTCTTCCATGCCCATAACACCATCAAGGCGGATGGGTCGATCATAATCTTTTTGGGTAAACCCATAATGTTCGGGGTTTAATTCAGGATGACTTTTAATTTCGCGTAAACCAAGCGGGTCTAAATCAGAAATCAAATGTCCACGCACACGGTACGCGCGTATGAGTTGAATGGCGCGAATAGAATCGCGCACCGCCTGTTGCATATCGGCCGAACTAGACGTCGTTGGCATCGGTGATTGATATACTTGTTGAGGTTGCATTTGGGGTTTGGCAACCATATCATTCGCTGCAAACCCACGTTGTTCCATACGGTTTTCCGACGGCGTCCAAGACGCGCCATGCATTTCACGCAGGATTTCCAAATCACTATCCGATAAATCATCAAAAAATTCGCGCCAGCTTTGGTCAACACTGTGCGGTGATTTTTGATATTGCGCGTGCAAATGTGCGATATATTCAGCATTAACGCCCGTTAGGAAAGATTGATTTTGTGATTGAGCCGTCGCCATGATGTTTGTCCCACTGTTATTATTGTGGAGCCAGTTTAGCATGTTTTTATTTTTTTGAAACGCAAAGTCACGCGATGTCGCGCAAAGTTTTTTCACCTCCCAATCGTCATTGCATGGCTTATCCATGCAATCCATCTATCGGGAAAATAGATTGAAGTTTTTTTAACTACAGAGATCAAGGAGGTCGAGGAGGGGTAACTCTTTAAACTTCTATTACTCAGTAGTTTAAATTAACGTCTTAATTTTGGGTTGTGCTTTAGTTTAGCCTTTGGCGTGAATGGCTTCCATGAAGTATCTTCTGGTGATTGTGTTGCCATTTCAATAGCCAATTGATTCATTTGCTTTACTGCGTCGGATATTAATCCTTTTGCAACATTTGCAGATACGCCAAATGTGCAATTGTTACGATTTCCTTCAGTGTCTATGTAGACAACTCGAGATGCTTCTCCACTTTGATATACAGCCTCAATACCATGGGCAGGTATAATCGCACCGCCTAGATTAACTTTAATTGCTTTTTGCGCTTCTTCGAATTTATTTTTCATTTTTATCTCCATAAATTAAATTACAAAAATATATTATAACAAATTTCAAAATATGTCAATTTTTAATTTCAGGATAAGCCGTGAGAATAAAAAATCCTTCGCGGTAATCATTATCACGAATAAGCACAACACGGGCTTGGTTTCCCACGCGTGGTTCATTCCAACCCCGTTTTAAAACACGCCCAACGGGTTTTTGGGATGCATGATAAAACGCCTTTTTATTTGATTTTTCGGTGTCCAACCATGCCTGCACCAAATCACTGCGTTTAATTAAGACATCACGGATTGCGCCCTCGGCCTCGGCCATATCGTTGAATGTTGATGCGGCGGAAATATCCTCGTTACGCATGCGATTAAACAAATAATCATCAGATTTTCCAACGTGTTTTTCAATCGCATGCCCCTCGACATCCAACCGTTCCAAAAACCCCTTATTATAAGTCGAAGACGGTGTTTCATATTGATAGTTCTGTAACGCGATCAACGCGCCAAAACAAAATACGAGCCATAACAGCCCGTATTTTGATTTAAAAATTTTATTCATTCATACCCCGCATTTCACGCGCGCGCATTGGCATTGAATCAATAATATTAAAGATATCCATCATCGGCACAGGGTCAGACCATGTGTTTTTCAAACCGCCATCTTTACCAACCAAACGCACCTCAAAATGGTCACCCTCGTTTTTGAGGAGAATCAAATCTCTCTCATCCGTCATATCCTGATAAGAATTGAAGTCCTCAATTTGTATTTCTGATTTCTCGTTGCCTTGATTAGGCGCAGTCACAATCAGAATGCGATTTTTCCATTGATATTGATTAAGGTCGATATCCATCGCATTTACTCCCACCGAAAAAACCAAACAAAAAACGAGCCACAACAGCCCGTATTTTGATTTTAAATTTATTTTTGACATGAGACTACTAAGCCGCAATCGCCTTAACAATCGCCTCACCCAAACCTGCTGGGGATTCGGTGACTACGAAACCGGCTGATCTCATCGCGTCCATTTTGGCGGGGGCCGTGTCATCACCACCAGAAATAATCGCACCCGCATGCCCCATACGTTTACCCGGAGGGGCCGTCACACCCGCAATGAATCCCGCAATTGGTTTTGGATTTTTCAATGATTTGTAATATGCCGCGGCCTCAATTTCCGCGGCACCACCAATTTCACCAATCATGATGATGGATTCGGTTTCATCATCGCGCATGAACATATCGATACAATCAATAAAGTTTGTGCCGTTGACTGGGTCACCACCGATACCAATACAGGTTGATTGACCAAGCCCAGCCGCCGTTGTTTGCGCCACGGCCTCATAAGTCAATGTCCCTGAACGCGATACAATTCCAACCGATCCACGACGGTGAATGTGGCCTGGCATAATACCAATTTTACATTCGTCTGGTGTAATAATCCCTGGACAGTTAGGGCCGATCAAACGTGATTTTGATCCATCTAATGCACGTTTCACCTTCACCATATCCAAAACGGGAATGCCCTCGGTAATACATACAATCAATTCCAATTCGGCGGCAATCGCCTCTAGGATAGCGTCCGCCGCAAACGGAGGTGGCACATAAATCACAGATGCGTTTGCATCCGTTGCCTCGCGCGCATCATAAACCGTGTCATAAACAGGTAGACCAAGGTGAGTATCACCACCCTTGCCCGGCGTGACACCACCAACCATTTTTGTGCCATAGGCAATGGCTTGTTCGCTGTGGAATGTCCCCTGCGCGCCCGTAAATCCTTGGCAGATGACCTTTGTATTTTTATTGACGAGTACTGACATGTTTTTTCTTCTTCCTTTTTTTAATAACTACAGAGATAAACAGAGACACACAGAGGTTATTTTGAAAACTCCTCAAGTGCAAATCTCTCAATACCGTTTTTCAGCAGTGTTGTGTTGAAATTAATTAATAGCCCCAATGGTTTTTGTGATAGGCGCATATAACTTATGATTTGAGCCTTATGAATGGATTGGATATTTTCGACCGATTTTAATTCAATGATTAATTTATCCTCGACCAACAAATCAATTCGATATGCATTATCAATCTTCATGTCCTTATATTGAATCGGCAAAATAACCTGAGATTTCACATCTAACCCAATATTTTGTAATTCATAAATTAAGCAAGACTCATACGCAGATTCCAGTAACCCAGCCCCAAGTGTTTTGTGCACCTCTATTGCACACCCAATAACCTTATGGGTTAACTCACCACCTAAATCTGGAAATTTTGAAACACTCACCACTCTGTTTATCTCTGTCTTGCTCTGTAGTTCAAATTATTCATCTTCATATTTTTTCATCGCGTTTATTTTATCGGTGAGGTTTGAAATCACCAGTGCGCTTACTAAAAACACACCGTAACTTAAAATAATTTTCCAAATGATTTCTTCGTCAACCGTTTCGGGAAACCAAATATTGACCAAGAACACCACACTCATCAACACCGTCGCAACGATGAGTGAATACAACGCCCAAACAGGAATCTTAATCAGACTTTTATAAGGCTGAGGCTTTTTATCTTTATCTAATGCTGGATCTTTTACCATTTTGTTTTCCTTTTATTTTTTCAAACCGCAGAGACGCTGAGTCGCAGAGTTTATTTTTAATTTTAACACTAAGTTCACTAATAACACTAAAAATTAAAAAACTTAGTGGGCTTAGGGTTAAATCATTTTACTTACCCTCTGCCTCTCTGTGGCTCTGCGGTTAAATTCTTTTACGCAGCCATGGCCTGTTTCGTCGCATCGACAATCTTTTGCGCGGCGTCGCCTAAATTATCGGCGGCGATGATTGGGAGGCCAGAGTTGTTTAACATCTCTTTCCCCTTTTCAACATTTGTACCTTCCAAACGTACGACCAATGGCACGTTTAATTTCACTTCCTTCGCCGCGGCAATCACACCCTCGGCAATGACGTCACATTTCATAATTCCGCCAAAGATGTTGACCAACACGCCCTTAACCTGCGCATCAGACAAAATAATTTTAAACGCCGCGGTTACGCGTTCCGCCGTTGCCCCACCACCAACATCGAGGAAGTTCGCAGGCTCACCGCCATATAATTTGATAATATCCATGGTCGACATCGCCAACCCTGCGCCATTGACCATACACCCGATATTTCCATCAAGGCGGACATAGTTTAATTCCCAATCGGCGGCTTCTTTTTCTTGTGCGTCTTCTTCGGTTTCATCGCGCATCGCAAAGATTTCTTTTTGACGGTATAGCGCATTCGGATCGAAATTCATTTTCGCATCCAATGCCATCACTTCGTTTTTATCCGTCACAATTAAGGGGTTAATTTCAACGATGGACGCATCCGTTTCAATGAAACATTTATAGAGTGCAACAAAAAATTTCGTCGCCGATTTCATTGTGTCACCACTCAAACCCAGTGCAAATGCCAAACGGCGTGCATGGTGACCCATCATCCCTGTTACAGGGTCAATAGATACATGTGTAATCAGCTCTGGCGTGTCATGCGCCACGTCTTCAATATCCATTCCACCTTCGGTTGATACCATGAATGTCACGCGTGATGTTGCACGGTCCAACACAACCGAACAATAATATTCCTTGGCAATGTCCACACCATCTGTGACGTACAGACGATTAACTTGCTTGCCCTCTGGGCCTGTTTGGACGGTGACCAATGTTTCGCCCATCATGGCCTCGGCGGCATCACGAACATCATCAACAGTTTTACAAAGACGAACACCGCCCTTGCCTTCGGGGTTGTTTTTGAAATGACCAGCGCCACGTCCACCCGCGTGGATTTGCGCCTTAACCACGAATAGTGAACTGTCCATGCTCTCGGCGGCTTTCACGGCCTCGTCCACGCTCATTGCGGGAATGCCCTTTGGCACGGCAACACCGTATTTTTCTAATAATGTTTTGGCTTGGTATTCATGGATGTTCATAGTATTAAATCCTTTTTATTGATTTTGATGAAATTAGGATAGCACGCCCAAATAATGGTGCAAGGCGTCATCCATATTTATTTCGAATTTTAGAGAATGGTAACAGTTTACAAAGAATTGATAGGCATAATAAGAACATGAAAAAGGGTTGGTTAGTTAAACAGTCAAAACGCGCGGGATTTGAAACCTTAAAAGCCGGAGCGGTTGCGCTTGGTATTAGTGGTGCCATGGCGGCATTTTCACAAACACATAATGATTTTCATTATAATGAACATGGTCATACACGCGGGTCCCTCAACCATGCTTTTGGTATTCTCAATACAAACGCACCTGACGATCATAAACATTTTTATGACGCCGCATCACGCGGCGGGAATGATAAAATTCATTCGCTGTTTCCCCTCCTTATCATGACGACGGAAACTGGGTTAAGGCCATTCTATGGCGATACAAAATCCGCGCAGGGATATTATCAAAATGAATCATTATGGTTGATTGAAAATTGCCAAAAATATTGCCGCGATACACCATTTTATAAAAATTTAGACAAGAGCGACCCCACCAAATGGGCCATCGATTCCATTCTCAACGATCCCGACCTTAGCGACCCTAAGACAAGAAAAGCACGGTCAATAGAGATGGACAAATCCTTTGCCACAGGCGTTTATGATGAAACAAAAATGGACATGGAATTTCTTGATCTTCGTTTTAATGCCGATTTTGCGACACAATTAATGAAGGAAAAAATCTATGTTGAGTGTGAACCTTGCCGAACGGAAAATCTGCCTGAGAATGCCTCAGATGCATTGGCCATCACCCTCGAAGAATTTGGGAAATTTTATTCCAGACATTTAAAAGGCGATAATGGCAGCCGTTATCTTTATGCCCTCGCGGACGCCGCCCCTGATTTAAGAATAAATCAAACAGCAGAAGTCCAAATAGTTGCCGATAAACTACAAGAAGAAAATGGATGGATTTATAAGTTTAGCGCAGAAGAATGGAAAATTAATACAGAGGCCAACAAGGGCCCTTTTAAAGAAGGATCACAATCAAAATTGGGGGATATTCCTCAATATTTTGCTGACTATGTTGCATTAAAAACATCCTTGGTTTTAGAGCCATTAGCGCCCGTTATACAAATAACCGATAATCAAACAGGTCAAACATTTTCGAATTACCTTGTTCACGGTGATGCGTTGGAGGATTTAAAACAATCACCAACGACACAATCCTCCACTCGTCCAAAATCACGTCCAGAGGGGCTTACCGATGGTATCGTGACAATAGAAAAAGACAGCGGATACACAATGCGACCAAAGGCACGCCCAATGAAAAAGGCAAACCCACCAACAAACAGTTAAGGTGATTTTGGTTTAGGCGGAGGACGCAACGCGATTGGTTTTTTCCACGAATTGTTGATTACCGATTCTATATCTGCGTCTGTCACTGCTGATTTTATATATTCAGAGTGATTAACATCGGCCATTGTTCGCGGTAATAAATGGGGGACGCATTGCAAAATTAGTTGGCGGTTATCGTATGATTTCAAAGCACCCTGATTTTTTTCAACGAATTCTTCGAATATACTCAATCTGGATTGAGCCAACTTGCAACTATTTGCGCGGTGAATTGTTGCCTGATGAGCCTCAGTATAAGATTCGCTTAATCCAAAAATCTTTAGAATATCGTTGTCCGTTGCTTTTGGTTTTCGCCCTGGCACATCATTCATAAAGAAATCAATGACGTCACCCAACGGCCATTGATTTTTTGAGCTCATCATCAGGCTATTAAAAATACGCGCATGCGATTTCCATGAGTGACCGAATGCATGAAATGCGCTTTCATTAAATTGCTCTTGAATAACCATCTGTTTTTTGGCCGCGACAGCATAATTTAATTCTGCATTTTTTAATATGCGTTCTAAACGTGCCTGCCTCTCTTCAATCAAAAGCAAAACACCATTACCACCAAGCATGGGGTTACCGTCATTAATCAATAATTTTTCAATAAATTTAGCAACCTCATAATTATCCTTACCTGTGGTGAAAAAATAATGAGACATTTGCTCATGCAATTTTGAATAAGATTCCTCAACCGCACCTTCTTGAATAAGAATATCTTCTATTTCACTTTGATAATCAGGAATTAATTGTTCCAACGCACTTGGATTTTGATATGATCTCATGAGACCATCGATCAATGTTGCGCGGATATTCGGATCAAACGGATTATATAAATCCAATCGTGTTGTGCCCGTTATTCCACAAAATTTATCGATAAACGGCAAGGGTGGTTCAACTTTATCTTCCTCAATATCAAGATAATAGCCCAAGGAAACGTTTAGTTGATCTGCGATTTCTTGGTGTGTAAAACCAGCCATTTCGCGATGATATTCAAAACAATTAATATTGCTATCGGCTGGCCTCGTCCACGATTTGCGAACATTTGGATTTTTTTCACCTTCCAACTCTACGGGACGTTGCGCCCCAGAACATAGACGATTAAAGTGATTAAAAAAATTATTTTCACCTAACGGTTGTTTATCATCCATGTAATTCCAGCCTTTTACTCAATGGAATAATTCCTTTATTTTCAACTTTATGAATCCTTAGATGACCATAACATCTTATTGCATTTTGAAATTCAGCAGACTCTTTCCATTGATTAAATTGTGCAATTTGTTGAATTCGTATCGTGCCAAACTGACGTAAATTATTTTGATTTCCTTGGCTATGATTTAGTGCCTTTGAATCAACATACATACCTTCATTCATTTTTGAAAATTTGGCCACCAACATTAAGGCATCATAGTTTTTTGCCTCTGGTAAATGGGCATATTTGTTCAAAATATAATCCTCAACGCGTGATAAAATTTCCTTCTGCGCGCTTGTTTCTTCTTGATAAAGCGCATCAGCATCACGAATTTGAAGTTGATATGTTTTCACAAGCGTCGAAATTGAGCTAACTGCGGTCTCTTCGGCAACAGGCTTATCTTCAGCCAACAAATCCTGTAAGTGCAATAATGCCATTAAAATAATGTGATCTGAATGCCTATCATGGGCATTCCAATATTTAGCCGTCATAGCGTCCAACTTACCAAACAACCCTTCGGCTTTTTTTGTTTTTGGACAATATTCTGTCTTAGAGACACAATCAAAATGCTTGTATATTGCTGAATAATCGATTTTTTTCCTCGAAGAAGACATTGATTTCCCTGTTATTTATTTTTTTATTATTAAATCAATTTATGCAAATAAACGAATGGATTGCAACTAAAAAATCCTATTAAAAACAATTAAGCAATAAAATTACAAAAAAAGAAAAGATATTTTATATGTTATTCAGAGAAAAATTCGACCTGCCATTTTAAATCACCCTCGGATAGTGGGTATTCGTCCCCATTTTTAGGGTACAGCAAATCTCGCGGTTGAATTTTCGCCAATCTTATTTGAATTTCCAGCGCGGTTCGCATCCTCATTCCTGCCTA
>CAYGLI010000027.1:0-18613 GCA_964350795.1 uncultured Micavibrio sp. | reverse complement strand
AACAACATGGCCAGATTCACTTTAAACATGGACTCTCAAACGGGGGTTGACACAATATATTATAGATGAAACAGGGATTAATGAAGATTTATTTATAAAACTATCAAAACAGAAAAAATCTTAACTACTTTACTTTATTACTTAAATAGACCATCTGGTAGTCGTGCAATATTCCAAAGATATTCAATTCTTTTCTTTTCATGTAGCGCAATTTTCTTGTTATTAACGACCATAATGACTTCCTCATTCCAATACTACGTGACAATTTTATATTAGAGTAAAAAAGTCTCGCACTATCAATATAGTTAATAGTGCGAGACTTTATAATGGTAAGAATGTTTTTATGTCTGTTTAAAAGTACCTTGACGCAATAGAAAAACGAAACAAATTCACTCCTAAATACTTATGTACGTTCACCACAAATCATGCATGCATCTGATTTTTTGATTTTTATTTTATCAAATCGGTTGTTTAGCGCGCCGTAAATCAACATTTCTTTGTGGCTTAGAGAGCCTAAATCAATTAGTTGCTTAATTGCCTCAGTGGCCATTATTGAGCCTATGGTGCCTGTAACAGGAGAGAGGACACCAGAATCAATACATGCAGGAACCTCATGGTGTTGCGGTTGCACAGGGTATAGGCAATTGTAACATGGGTTATCAGTGCCTTCAGTTGGGTGAAATGTAATGACCTGGCCTGCGTAATGCACAACCGAGCCAGATAGAAGAGGTTTTTTTAGTTTTATTCCGATTTCGTTTAGGGCGTATCGTGTTTTGAAATTGTCGCTAGCATCTATAATCAAGTCACAATTTTCCAAATATTTTTCGGCATTGTCCGATGTTACGCGGTCACAAATACTCTCAATTTCACAATCTGGATTTACATCTTTAAGGCGATTTTTTGCAACGCTAACCTTGTTCTCGCCAAGTTGGCTATAAGAATACAAAATTTGCCTCGCTAAATTTGAGAGAGAAATTTGATCATCGTCAATAAGTTTAATCTTCCCAACACCGCTGGCGCATAAATATAGAGAAACTGGGCAACCTAATCCTCCAGCGCCAATGATTGCAACTTCGGAGTTTAAAAGTTTCTCTTGCTGATCTTCTCTAAAAAAAGGCAGATCTAAATGTTTTTCATAGCGGAGAGCCTGTAGTCCTTTTAACATTTTTTATCCTCCAACAATGGCAGAAAAAAACGAAATTTCATCAGAGTCTTTAATTTTAAAATCATTCGACTTTATTTCATTATTAACCGCAGTATAAATCGTATGACGATTTTTAAAAACAGTCGCGCACTCTGTCTTCGTTGTTTCAAGATAATGAATTAAGCAACCAATACTTCGAACATTTCCGGGCAGTTCAAAACTATCTTCGTGCTTACCTGTTTTTTCTTGTAGCCATGTTAAATATTGAATTTTCATTTTTTTATCCTTCTATGCCGCTGCTTTTAATTGTTTATCGATCATGAATTTTAAATTGTGCCAATAAACTGTATTTTCAAATTTGAAATCATGGTTTTTATAATTTTTGTGATTTTGAATCTTCTCTAATAATAAAATCGCATCCGCTTTTTTTTGCTCCACCTTATTAAAGGGAAGCCAATTTTTAAAATCACTTATCTCGTTCGCATTGATGGTTTGAAAATAGGCAATTCCAGCGTCATAAAAACGTTCCTTGTAAAAACAATTTTTATAAAAGGCCTCTAATTCATCTTTTAATTTTTCTGAAACAATATTTTCATCTTTAGCCTTAATAAGGGTTTGTCGTATGTCGACCATAGCGTCCGATATCGGCTTGTAATCCAGCTCCTTTGGCGCATGCAAGATCCCGACTTCGTCATCATCTTCGACAACGTTGCGGGTATAGTCTTCGTAAATTTTACCAACGCCAATCATACCAAAATCATCTAGTTCTGCGGCACGCAACGCTCCCATGCTTGAGCCACCAAAAATTTTGATACCTTGTGACATCAGAAAAAGAATTTCTTTATGCCATGGGGATGGTACGCGTTCAAAATTACCATCAATCAATCCCATCGCCTTTGGTTTGTATTGCTGATAGGCGCGATACATATCCCCCTGGATTGCGGGCGGAAGGTATAAGGCGTCATTCAAATGTTTTTTGGCTTCTGTCGCGGATATACTCGGCCCTCTAAATATGATTATTTCATTTCGCATGCACCGACTCCATATTCATCATAAAATTTAATTCCTCTTTCTCCTAATAAACGTCTATCTGGATATGTGACGCCTTCTAATCCTGGCACAACGATTTTTACAACGGAAATATTATATTTTTCTTTGGTTAAGTTCGCAAAGTACGCGTCAACTAAGCCTGCGTTTGAAAGTTGGGATAGAACATAGTCTCTATCTTCCTCTAAGCTATTAAAATCAATCATCGGAATGTCAGCGAAGGGTGTTAGCGTTGATTCATCAATAGAGCGTAATTCATCCAACCATGAATTGTAGACATCATCCGATATCTCGCTTTCATACACCTCGTGATATTGGTCATCACGTGCACCAGCGATAAATGTCACACGACTTTGCAAGGCCTCGGTAATGGCACGTGATAGTGCAATATTTTTATTGAGGTGTGTGCCACTTCCATATGCTGGTCTCACGCCTGTATTTTTATCAGATATGATTTTGCAAATGAATGTTGGAATTCCTATATCATTTGTGATGTTCCATATACCGACATGAATATTTTTTAGTTTTAGCTTATTTAAAATAGCCTCCAACAATTCATCATTGATTGTATCAAGGTTAATGCGTTTTTCGTGATGCAGTTCGGGTGGTGTTAACTGCCAAAGCGCAAGGCAGTCACGTTCAATGACTTCGTAAAGTCCATGATTGATGGCTTCTAAAAGTGTGTTACCTGAGGCCAACCCATTGCTGTCTGCAATGAAATATCCATGATTGTCTGGAACGGGAACGGTGAATTCCGCGTGAATAAGTTCGTACGGTAACCACACTGTGTTTTCGTTATTAATGCGATGACATTTGACCCATTGTATAACGATATCTTCGTTAAATTCTCTTTCGCATGACATGGCCAGTCGGCTAATATCAATTTTATGCGTAAGGTTTTTATAAGTTTCAGTGATTGTTTTTAAATCTATATTTTCCGCATGAAATCCTTCAATCGATTCCATAATACCTGACACCCGTGCCGCATTAACTGAATGACCTTTGCCTTGTGACGTTGCCAATGATTTTGAATTTGGCCGTGACACACCAATGACAGGTATGCCGATATCATCTAACCCTGTAAGGTTTGCTACACGTGTAATACCCATATCTTTAAGAAATGGATTTATCTTGTCTAATGTCTGTTCAGGTGTCAGGCTTCGATGTGTACCATCGCGGTATTTTTTTAATTCCATTGTTTTTTATCCATTTAAAATGGATATCGGCGTGGCGCCGATATCCAAGGTTACGATTATTTCATAACCTTTGTTGGATAGAAAAATGGTGAGGCTGATGTATGTATGTATGTTTCAGTTAAAACTATTTTTTTTGTTTGTGACATAAGTTAAGTCTCCTATTTGTTTATTACTACGGAATTGCAGTTAATTGAAAGCTTTGGGGAGGGGGTTTATTTTTACAATTAAAAAAAATATGCACAGGCACGATGATTATTTATTTGCATACGTGCAGAAAAAACGATGCCTGCTATTTAGAGGCTTTAGTGTCTCGACCAATAACATGCTTACGCACTAATAAATCGATTGAATTAGACAATGATTTTGCCTCAATATTCTCACTGATTCGTTTTGCATGTTCAGAATAGAGTTCCCCTTGTTCAAAGTCTCCAGTTTCAAAGTATATTTTTGCAAGGGTATAAGACGCATAGGATTCCTGATAACGGTTACCCTGCTTCTCTGCGGTATTGATTGCAGATAAAAGAAGTTCTACAGGGAGTCTTGTTACTCCAAACTTATAATAAGCGTAAGCTTGATGAGACAGGTGCAAAGATTTATTGGCTTCTATACCGTTCTCTTCAATAATATCCATAAGATTATCTAAAAGAAAGCATGCTTTAAAAAGATCATTTTTATTCATTAGATTATCAGCATATATGGATAGGATATCAGGAGTGATAATTCCTATTTTAGAGTCTTGATTAATCGCGTACGCCTCTTCAATAAGGGGGGTTGCATCTTCGTATAGCCCAACAGTTTGTAAGGCTTTGGCGCAAAAAGCTAATCCATATATTTTATGTGTAGGATTATGCATTTCTTCTATATTTTTTAAACAACGATCGATAGAAGATTGCATGTTTTTTAAATCACCTGTTTGCGCGTAAATATTAGATAAAAATGATTGTAAAATTATGTTGGCGGGAATAAACGCAATATTCTTTTCTGACATTATTGTTTCAAAAGATAAATTAATTTTTGATTCTGCTTCTTTGTATTCTCCGATATCAATTAGCATACCCAAAAGACGAAATTTTTCTGTCGTAACATTGCTGTCATTTTGCAAATAATCCCAAGTATCCAGAATATAGTTTTTATCATATTCATTACTAATCCATTTATAAGGAATTTCTATCCGTATAAATGATGCTTGTGTCGCTAAAGTTTTGTCTGTTTTGATTTCATGTATAATAGGCCTTAATTTATTGGCATCTCCCTGCATAACCAATGACTGGCAGTAATCAATCTTCAATTTCAAGTAGCTTTTATTAAATGCTAAACCTGATTTTTCCATTGCGTAAAAAGCTTTTAAAAAATACATTTCTGCTTTTTTAGGTTGAGCGTTTTTTAACGATCTACGCGCGGTATGGGTTAAGTATGGAATCGCATCTTGATATTTATGAGCATGGTATAGGTGGCGACCGCAGAGTTCATAATTTCTAGATTTTTTATATTTTTGAAAAAGAGCAATGTGCCAAGAATGTTTTTCATTTAGGTCGATGTTTTTGTAGATGTTTTCTAATTGCTTGTCATGAACAAACGAGTATTTTAGGCCATCTTTTTGGCGGGTCAAAAACTTTTTCTTACTAAGCTCTTCTAATATATCGACCAAATAATTCTTATAATAAGGCAGTAAATATAAAAGATCATCTAAATAAAATGTTTTTCCTATTGTGGACGCAGCCCGCAATATTTCTTGCTGAGCATCATTGAAGGTTGAGAGCAACATTTTATAGAGATCGTCAATATCATTTAATTTGAAAAATTCACTTGGGTTTAAATTCAAAAATGGATCTTTATGGGCCTGAATTACAATATTCATAGCTTCGGAAATATAAAGAGGGTTGCCGTTGCTTACCGTAAGAAGGTTTTTTCTTAGCATTTTTAAGGTGGCGTTATGCTTACATCCATAATTAATTAGGGATGAGGCATCATTAGAAGATAGATTGTCCAATTTGATAGTCTGGTAAGTGTTCGATTTCATTAGATGAAATTTTTTTCTGGAAGTTGTGATAAGCGTGATGTTACAATTAGTCTCTTCACATTGATATATCATCTTGTTTATAAGAGAGTCTCTGATGTCATCTTGATAGTGTAAGTCTTCAATCGCTATAACAACATGTTTCGAAAGTGACTCAGCTTCTAATGCATCACAAACATTATTTTCATTAATATCTAAGCTTAATTTCTTAAAAATAGCTTTACTAATAATATTTAGAATAGTTTCTTGGTTTTTTATGTCGTGGTCAGAAGAGTAGTTAACTGATAAAACATTTTCACAACAGTTTAAATGAGTTTGAATTTCAAAAATACAACGGCTTTTTCCTACACCAGCGTTCCCCTCTAAGTGAACGTGTTTAAAACCTTTTTCTGTAAGAGTATCAAATATAATTTCTTTGCTATTTGATGTCCAAAAGTATGGGAATTCATATGGTTTTTCTAAAGATATATCCATAAAGAGGTTATAATTTATGTGGGGATGCTTTGCAAAGTTAATTTTTAATAATTAATAGATCTCAATTGATGGGTTGTTATGCATTTCTCGCTTGCGTTCGTTGCCACATATATTCTTATAAAGATTAATATTCGTTATGTGCTTCATGAGAATACAAACATATGAATTCTTATGAATGTTAAGTTAAAAGTTCATTGGAGTTTTAACTATTTAACTATTTAACTATTTAACTATTAGATGTAGATTAAAATAGTTGTAAAAAATAGGGATAAAAAAATGACACAATTAATTTCTAGAAATGTCACTGTGAATGGTCATAGAACCTCCATAAGGCTTGAAAAACATATGTGGAATAGTCTTTTAGAAATTTCTGGTCGAGAAAAATTAACAGTACATGAATTAGTAACAGAAATTCATGCAAGACTGTCTCCTGAGATGACTTTTACAGCATCTATAAGAGTCTTTATTATGCTATATTACAAAGCTGCAGCAACCGAAACGGGGCATGTGATGGTGGGGCATGGAAAATTAAAATCTAGATTGAAAGACGTGCCCAAGCACTCATCAAAGGTTCATTTGTTAACCTCACAATCGTATGAAGATTTTTAGTTGCCGTCACCGCAAACATAAAATTAGATTTAAAGGCTGGATAGGCTAATTTTTTTTAGCGCGGTGCATTTTATGCCCCTTATGTACATCAATACTTATTCGCTTGGGGTTGTAAACGTTCTGCTAACGACATAAAGTTATGCATTATTGAATTTTATTTAAACAACATTTTTTATTTTTTTACCGCTACCGCAATGACAAGGATCGTTTCTACCTATTTTCTTTTTTTTAATTTTGGTGTTTCGAGTATCGGGGCGTTAGATGCTGGCAAAGAATTTCTACAGGGGAACTAAATGATCTCTACTCATGTTCATTCGTTCTGCTAGAATACGGTTTATAAATTGGGTCAAGGGTTGGGGTCTAATATCAATCATGCGTTCATGTACACCATCTATGACGCTGGTGGGAATGACACGATTGATGCGTCAAGTTATGATAAGGCGGTTAAAATTAATTTAAATGATGGTGCGTTTAGTTCAATCGGTGAAAACGGTATTGGCGGCGCGGGGTACGAGATATCCACTGGCCGTGACATTGAAAACGTCGCCATTGCGTATGGTACGGAAATCGAAAATGCCATTGGAACATCACAAGATGATTTGATTATTGGTAATGAGAAAGACAACGAAATCACGGGTGGTTTAGGGTCGGATGTTATTGACGGTGGTTTGGGTGTTGATACCGTGAAATATGATGGCACGGGTGGATTGAGAATAAAGAGTGATATTGAATTTTTTGCAGGTGGCGATGTTTCACAATCAGATCCCCTGTCATATAGCGTGATTGACCTTGAGTCGGCCAATGCGGGGGACACAGACACGATCAGCAATGTTGAAATTTTCGATGTCGGCGTACAAAATATCACCATAGAGGCAACGCATGTTGATGTAAGCGCGGCAGATGGATTTTCTGTCTATGGTCTATTAAACTTTAATCTTATTCAGGATAATGGGTGTAATGTAACAATCTATACATTGAGAAAACCTGATGGACATTGGGTTGGAGGGCAATATAGTGCTGATAATTTATATGGATATAATATTATAACAAAAAACGGCTGATTATACATTGATGGATGATGGTGTGACCGTTGTCAAATTGAATGATCAAATAAAAGTTAGTCGCAATGATATCCCGACGCAGTTCGATTCGATTGATAATGCCTCCATAAATGATTTGTATCTGGGTAATGGCGACAATAATATTAATCTAGGGTTTGATAGCGAAGTGAATGTAGTCGCAACAGGAACGGGAGATGACAGTGTTTATCTTCGTTCGGCGTCAACATATCATTATGGTGGTGGGTATGACACATTCCATAACCAGAAGGCAAGAACGTTGTTAATGAGTGGCCTTGATTATTCTGATGTCAATCAAACAATTATCAATCAACGAAATGAAATCTACTCAACATATAATACTGGTGGTGGCCAAAGCGTTAATTATTTATCCAGTTATAACGCTGACATCTTATTAGATTTCGGAAATGGCAATTCGATAGAAGTTGTCGGGTTGATTGTACGATTAAATGAAAACGGCGATGTAATTTCAAGATCTTTAAACCATTCACGTGATATTATTTTCAATGACCAAACATCCCTGTATTGGGATTTTAGTGGCACAAGTTTGGAGTATAGTTATTCCTCAACACCATCAAGTAATAATTATATGGGAACAGTCTCCAGCGAGACATTTGCCGGAACTATCACTGGTGATTCTATATACGCATTTTTGGGGAATGATACAGTTTATGGCGGTGATGGAAATGACGATATTAACGGTCAACAAGGCGATGACACGATTTATGGTGGTAATGGGGATGACGACATCAGTGGTGGTCTTGGAAATGATATTATCAATGGGGATGATGGCGAAGATGATATTAATGGTGGTATAGGGAATGATGTTATCTCTGGCGGTGCAGGTGACGATATTATTGATGGAGGTCAAGGTGTTGATACATATATGTGGTCTATCGGTGATGGTAACGACACTTTTATTGATTTTCGTCAAAACGAAAATATTATTAAATTTGGCTCTGGAATTACTCAAAGTGATATAAGTTTTGGTGTTTCCTCGATCGATAACAAAGATCTTATAATAAAAATAAATGATGAATTTCTTACGCTGGTTGATGGGCTGGATTCAAAAGGGCAAAATCTATACAGCTATAAAATAGAATTTTTTGATGGGTCTATAATGGGTATTCCCGTTAATTTAAATTATTCAGGTACAAACCAAGGTGAAACTTTGTGGGGTTATTTATTTGATGACGTTATTTATGGCTTAGACGGTGACGATATAATCGATGCAAAAAGTGGTAATGATGTTATTTACGGTGGTTTAGGTGATGATATTATCAAAAATGGATATGGTGAGGATATATTTTATTGGTCTCCAGGGGATGGTAACGATACTTTAACAAGTTTTTTTTATACGTTACAGGTGGTGTTCCTGTCGACGATTATAATTTGGAAACAGATATACTTCACATCTCTGGCGGTCTTACTGCCGAAGATATTACTCTTTCAGTGTTATCAAACAGTTATTTAGAAGTGGGCATTAATAACGAAACAATTACAATTCAAAATCCATTTTTATACGGGTATGACACGGAACTTAACGAATCTTTTCTTGAGTATAGGTTTGGTCTTGTTCCCGTGCATTTAATCCAATTTGATAATGGTGATTCAATAGATTTACCAAATTTACAAACTGGTTTTAATTTTTACGGAACAGGTGCTAATGACACTATATCTATAGGAACCAGATACAGTGATTTTATATTCGGCTATGAAGGAAATGATAACTTAAATGGTGGATTGGGAGATGACGTCTATCATTGGTCTGTCGGTGATGGAAATGACACTATCAGTGATTCCAATGGTGCTAATATATTACACATTACTAGTTCATCCATTTCATCGGCTGATATCACCTTCGAATATGACTTTGGCGGATTAAAAGTGAAAATCGGTAACGAAATAATTACACTTAACAACCAATATGATTTCAGTACAGGTCAGCTTAACCTTAATGGTGGTATTGAAAAAATTATCTTATCTGATCAATCTGAAATCGATTTAACGTCCGGTATGATATTCACCTATTCCAATAATAATGATCAAATTTATGATACCGCGGGTGATGATATAATCTATGGCGTTGGTGGAAATGATAGCTATTATTTGTCATTTGGTGGTAATAACGAAGTTTATGCTGGCGATGGAACTGATTCCTTTGGTATTTCAGCGGGTAATCACATGATTAACGGTGGAAATGGCAATAATAATTTTAATGTTGGGGCTGGTAATCATACTTTAATCTCTGGCTCAGGTAATGACAGTTTCAATGTTAATAATGATAACATTACAACATCAGTCAATTCTGGTGATGGTGCAGATAACTTTAATGTTTATGGAGGCGCCTCCACTTTAAACGGAGAGAACGGTGATGACACCTTCTATGTTTATGGTGGTAATCACACTATTAATGCTGGATCAGGAAGTGATTTTGTTTATGCCAATGCTTTTGGTTCATTGATAACAATCGATTTGGGCGATGGAAATGATAGTGTTGATTTATACAATGGCACTTATGCGGTCTTTGGTGGTGGTGGAGACGATTATATTTACACTGGCTTTGGGAATGATCATATATACGGTGGGCTAGGTAATGATGATTTGTTAGGATATCAGGGAGATGATACTTATTATAGGTCAGTCGGCCAAGGCAATGATGTGGTATTCGAAAGTTCAGGTCAAAATGAACTTCATTTAACTGGTGGTATATTGGCAAGCGATGTATCGTTTTCGACGTCAATTCGCGAGCTTACTAATGAACTGCCAAGACTTTCTTTAAATGTTCATGTTGGGACAGAAACCATTGAATTAAGAAATCATTATTGGTTTGACCTTGATGTCTTTGCAAGAAGAGATAATCTTCAAGAAATCCATCTTGATGATGGAGCGATTATTGATATCGAAACAATTGGATTTTTTGAAGGTGGGTTAAATGCGGATACGATTAATGGTGATAGTTACAACAACTTTTTAGTCGGTTTTGCAGGGAATGACATATACAACTTTAATACGGGCCATGACTTTGTAATAGATAATGAAGGAAATGATAAAATTATGATGGGAGGGAGTTACATTCTTTCCGATATTGCATTTTATCGCAGCGGTTATAATCTCGTTCTCTCGACCAGTTCAGCAAACTCACTTACAATTTTAGATCATTACGCCAATAACGGCTTAGAAATCGAAACGCTTGAGTTTGCAGATGGTTCAACATTTGATTTAACAACGATCGATCTCACTGTTTATGGAACAGAAAACAGCGAAACGTTATCAGGTTTCCTCAATAACGATTTTGGTGATGACATCATCTACGGCTATGGTGGGAATGACGTTATTCTTGCACGAGGTGGAGCAGATATTGTTTATGGCGGTGATGGTGAGGATCGTATTAAAGGTCAAATCGGTAATGACGTTATTTACGGTGATGCTGGCGATGATATCTTATTCGGTAATGAAGATAATGACACGCTCTATGGGGGTCTCGATAATGACTCTATTTATGGTGGTTCTGAAGATGATCTTCTTTATGTAGAACAAGGCGATGACTTTTTAAATGGAGAGAGTGGGAATGACAAAATCTATGGAGATATTGGCATTGACTACCTTATTGGTGGTGACGGAGAAGACTTCTTAAGCGGTGGTGATAACGATGATCAACTTTATGGTGGTGCTGGAAATGACGAATTATATGGTAACAATGGTGATGACCGTGTAAACGGTGATGACGGCGATGACGTTCTTCATGGAGGTAACGGACTTGACCGTCTCTATGGGGATGGGGGTGTCGACATACTCTATGGTGGTGAAGGTGATGATTACCTATTCGGTGGTGATGGTAACGATGTTCTTTATGGTGAAAACGGTTTTGATAAGCTCTATGGAGGTTCAGGAGATGATATTCTACATGGTAGTGTTGAACGTGGTTACTTCTATGGAGAAGATGGCAATGATACCTTAATAGGAAGTGGAGCTGATCGTTATTATGGCGGTGCTGATGCCGATACGTTTGTGTTTGAAAACATGTCATCATATGCAGGCACATACGGTAATGTTTATGATTTTTCCGAAAGTGAAGGTGATAAAATTGATATCTCTGATTTGTTAGGTGGATATAACTCATTAACAGATGATATTAATGATTTTGCTTGGTTTACTGAATACCAAGGTGATGCTCTTTTACGTGTTGATGCTGATGGTGCGAATAGCGCCGTAAGCCAAACAATTGTTGCCCGTCTTCATAATGAAACAACATATGACGATTTAAACGATGTTCAGGTGTTAATTAATAATGGAACGTTGATTGTTTAATACGAACGTCTATGGCCAACGTCGACATCATAATCATTGCCACCAAATGAAAAGGTTAAATGATAAAAATCATTTGATATTTTCTTTTCAAAATAATTTATCGCCTTTTTGTGAACGGAGTATTTCTCATCATCTGACGCAATTAACATTTTTTAGGTGCGTCCGCTTTCGAATGATCGAAGATTTTGATATCCTCTGGTGTAAACTTTGGCGCGAGATTTTCTTTGTGAATGTAATCAGATAACTCACCGTCTTTTGTTTCATAAATAATTCTAACAAAATTATTGTCACAGAACTCATTAATAACGGCATCCTGCGCCCAATTATCGCGCATCTTCACACATATGTACCCACGCGCCATATATCGAACTCTACGTCGCTTATTTTGGTTTTATTGGCCTTTTTATTTGCCAGTAAGTCCATCATGTATGCATGATCTTTTTTAAACTGCTCTCCTTTATATTAGATTAGTAGCACCAGAGTAGCACAAAAAGTAAAAAGCCATTCGAAAGAATGGCTAAAAACGTTGTGTATCTTGGTTGCGGGAGTAGGATTTGAACCTACGACCTTCAGGTTATGAGCCACAAAGCCAGTTATATTATATAACTTAATAAAACCAATAGAACCTTTACAATACTTATGTTTTGTCGTATCTATAACTTAATGAAATATACTCAAAACAACCTAAATTTACTCTATTATGCGGCAATGGTGCGGCAATGAAAACATTCAATTTTACAAAGACCGAAATATTAAAGTTACCACGCCCCTCAAAAGGCATGGTGACCTATAAAGATACAAAAGAAAAGGGTTTGAGCCTTTATATAACGGCAACGGGTACAATCACGTTTTTTATTCGTAAGCGTATCAACGGGCAAGACCAAAGAATAACGCTTGGTTCATTTCCTGAATTAACCGTTGATAATGCGCGTAAGAAAGCCTTAAAAGCCAAGGCAAGCATTGCTGATGGAAACAATCCAAATCATGAAAAAAATAAGATGCGTGAGGAAATAACTTTCAAAGCGTTATTCAACCAATATATGGATCGGTATAGCCGAAAAGAAAAAAAATCTTGGAAATATGATGAACGCGAGGTGAATAAGTTTTTATCACATTGGTTCAAACGTAAAATATCCACCATTACCAAATATGAAGTCCAAAATATTCATGAAAAAATAAGAAATGAGAATGGCCTGTACCAAGCCAACAGGATACTTGAACGTATCCGCGCCATATTCAACAAAGCAATTGAATGGGGTTGGGAAGGTAAAAATCCAGCGCAAGGTATTAAAAAGTTTAAAGAAAAATCACGGGATCGATTTATCCAACCAAGCGAATTGCCATGCTTATTCCAAGCTATTGAGCATGAGCAGAATGAAGTGGCTCGTGATTATATTTGGCTGTCACTTTTAACAGGCGCACGCAAATCAAATGTTTTGGCTATGCGTTGGGATCAGATAATTTGGGAACGCAACGAATGGCGCATACCAGACACGAAGAATGATGATCCAGCGCATATTCCATTGACGGAAAGAGCCATTGAGATTCTTAAAGACAGAAGGCAAAAAACCAATTCAGAATGGGTTTTACCAACATCCGTTGCATCATCAAAAACAGGCCATTTGGCAGACCCTAAAAAAGCATGGCAACGTATTTTGAAACGGGCAACCATATATCTGTGGCAAGCCATCCCCGATTATCAAACGCTTATTAGTGATGCGAATAAAAAATTTAGCAATTCAAATTTAATCGATTATCAATTTGATATGATAGTTGCGCTGGCAAAAGACCGTAAAGTTGTATTGCCAACAGGATTGATTGATATTCGCCTTCATGATATTCGCCGTACATTAGGCAGTTATCAGGCTATCGGTGGTTCAAGCCTCCCTATTATCGGCAAATCTTTGGGGCATAAGTCACAACAAGCAACACAGATTTATTCACGCCTTCATCTCGACCCTGTACGCGAATCTATGGAACGCGCAACTGATGATATTTTCAAGGCAGGGCAAAAGATTAGTCAATAAGTTTGGCAAAGAGCCGTAAAAGATAGTAAAAACATTATTTAGAAACGAAAGATAGATAATGGCGGCTTTTATACATGAATTTGAACCTTTAAATTGGTTGGTATCCAGCCTTTTTACCGATGAATTTTATGATTATCGATCCATGACGCCAAGTATTGCGGCCATGCTTTGTGATGCAAACGATAGCCCATATCAAAACCAAGATGAGTTAGACGCCGCTATTGATGGGTTTATAATTGGCCATGCGGATGCTTCCAACTGTTTGGTTAAAGCAAAGTTAGCTATTGAAAATAATGTCATAGAAACACCAAAGATTAAGATTAATGAATGGGGCGAAACAATCGGTATAGATCGCTCTAATCATGTTCACAGTTTTGATTTTTTTATATGGGCAGAAAATGAAGGGTATCCAATACGTTCTGTTTACCAACCCCTTATTGAACCAATGGTACAAATGGCGTTAAGTCACAGGGAACATAAAAAGAATAAAGCCCATTTTTATCCGCCGATAACCCGTGAGCAATTCGATAATAAAATGAAAGAACCGCTTTGGAAGTTGGGAAGTGGTATTTTATATTTAATGGGCAAGCGTTATAGACTTGCTGAATATAATCGTGATCCTGTATTTAATCACCCTAAAATGATTGATTACATCAAAAGTTCAGATTTTGGTGAGGCTGTTTTAAAATACGCCTTTGACGCATATAAAAGCCATCAGTTAAATTTGATCGTAGATATTGATAGTGACAGTAATTTAGAAAATATTTTATTTGCAACCATAAAGCCTTTGGAATTTATTGATTGGTTCAAGACACTGCCGCTAATGGCACCGATTTTTGCAGAAGATGCAATCATTGAAAATATAGCCTATATAACACCCGATATGCGTCTAATGTATGATGCTGTTGAAAAATTTTGGTCTAATTATGATCTGACCAACCCAAATCCAAATATTGCTCCGTTCAAAAAAGATGTTGTTGCATGGCTGATGAGTGAGGCAGAAAAGCGCAATATTCAAGATTTTAGTGAAAGTCGTGCAAAAATCATGGATACGATCATCCGATGCCCCAAATCTCGCGGAGGCGGAAGCACTTTATAAATCAAAGGCTTGCACCCCTCTGACCCCACCCCCTTGAACCGCTGTATGGCGACAGGGTGTATCACTTTATGACAGTTTTTCTCCATTACTTGATTTTAACAAAACAAATGGAGAATGAACCATGCTTAACGAAAATGATCGTTTACTGTCACGAGATGAGGCCGCCAAATTTTTAGGGATAACAAAAGGAACTTTGGAAGTTTGGGCATGTACCAAACGATATGATCTTCCATATATCAAGGTTGGCCGATTGGTCAAATATTGGCTATCTGATTTGATAGCCTTTGCACAAAGCCGCAGGGTTGTGAATCCAGCGGATATTCAAGAATAATTATATTTGGATTATCTGCTATGGCGAAAAGAATATACCCTCATGGAAGTATAAAATACTGGCTCACTTATGATATTGACGACGTATGTGATTTATATTCTGATCGTGGTTTGCATCCTCAAACTGTCCGCACATGGATAAGAAAAGGATTAAAAACGATTGATAATAGCAGACCAACGCTATTCTACGGTTATGACTTAATTGCATTTATAAAATCTCAAAACCTGAAAAATAAATGTAAAACTTCATTCGATGAGATGTTTTGTATGTCATGCAAGGATGCTCGTAATATATTCAAGCGTAATATTACCATGAATCAAAAAAACAATTTTTTACAGGTTTCGGGGTTATGCCGTAGCTGTAAAAAACCAATGTTTAAAAATTATAAAATGGACGATTTTCAAAAACTAAAGCGCATCTTTCATAAGGTTGATGTTTTGGAATTATATGATTGTGATAAATCCTCCTGTAAGACTCACTTATCAGCATCACTGGACACCCCTGCAAGTGAGTCAAATATTTGGACGCCTTACGGGGATTTATTTAAATGAAAAAAGAAAAAAGTCATGCAATTTATAATGCTATAAATGAGCGCATAAAATATAAATATCGAACACATTTAAAGCGTATTGGCCAACGGGATTATAAAACGATCATTGATGCTTTGAAACATATCCGTGAATTTGAATTATTTAACGATTTTGTAGGTTTTGAAAAGTATAGTGCCGATGTTGCGGACAAATACATCGAATCACTTTTCCGCAGAAAATTATCGGCATCTTATATTTCTAATAACATTCGCGTGATTAAAGATTTTTTACGATGGTTAGAACGCCAGCGGGGATACCGAAGTAAAATTGATTATAACGATATTGATTATTTAAACATTTCACGCAATCAACAAAATACGGCCAAGGCGGTCGAGTATCAAAAATCTTACAAATACGAACATATACTTAAAACAATACGTCTTATGCCCATGAGTACAGAAAAAGACAAACGTGATAAAGCAATCATATCATTGCAGGCATTGTGTGGTTTACGCATATCAGAATTGCGAAGTATAAGAATGAAAAACCTTATTGAAGAAAATGGACAATATTTTATTTATGTTAGTCCAAAAAGTATGGCGAATGTAAAATTTGCTAAAACCAGAGAAGCCAATTTTGCGGCTTTACCTGATGATATTATCAACAATGTTCTAACGTGGTTTAATTATCTAAAATCACTTGATTTTAGAGATAGTGATCCATTATTTCCTGTGGTTGATAATCGTTTTACTGAAACCAATTTGTTGCAACAAACTATGCGTAAAGATGGTATCAAGTCTGACACGACTATCCGCGATATTTTTAAGAAGGCATTTGAAGCAGCTGGATTTGAATATATCAAACCTCATTCATTCCGTAAGACGGTTGCACGACACGCGGAATATCAAACACCAGCTTATCTCAATGCGGTACGACAAAATCTTGGCCATAAAAATATTGATACGACCTTGTCCAGCTACGGCCAACTTTCATCGGCTGAACAGCGTCGCATAATTTCCGAAGTTAAAATTGAATGACCTGTATTGCGATTTAATGCTAATCGCGCTACAAATATAGCAGATTGCCCATATATGGCGATTTGGGGCTTAATATCCTCTCCAACGCGGCCTAAGACAACATCAGGCCGTTATCAATGATGTTGCTTTCTCGACTTTGGTTGGGGAGGCAACGGAATACAATAGCGTTCGCGTGAATACGTTGCGCCGTTCGTTGGACGGATATTAACTCTCCCAATCACCAGAGCATATGGATGTTTTGGTGATTTTTTTATTAAGGAGAGAATAAGCATGAATTTTTTAAATCGATTGTTGGGTTCAAAAATACCCAATGAAAACAAAACAAAACCCTTTCATGCGAACAAAAGCAATGATGAAAGACGTGATTGGTTTTCAAGAACACGTCCTTGGCATGAGATTGACCCACAATTAATCCATGAGTTGGTTGAGAAGTTTGATGATGATCCCTTATTTGAGGTTTTTGTTATTACTTCTATGAAATTAAAGTTAGTGGGCTCTTATAATAATATTTGTAAGCAAGGATATATTGAGGGAGTGGGATGCACTCAAATTTCAGGAATACTTTGTAAAATAGGCACGTCATCCGTAAATGAAATGTCAAAACTTTTGCAGGCGAGAGAACTTAATGAACGGAAAATCTCTCATCACTATCAAATAATATTGGATACTTTGGAGCCAGCAATATGTTTAGATGATAAGCAATTATTGGCTTATTTAGGGTTATCAAGTACATATGCAATGATTAATAAAGCTAATGATTGTCAGCGCATCGCAAAACAGGGATACAAGGTTGCAACAGAAATAGAAGAAATGGGGTTACCATTCCACATGAGTAGTGTCGTGCCTGATGCAGAACAAGACATTGCAAATATAAAACAAGCATTTTTAGACTTAATAGAAGAAACTAATTAATAAGATTATGAAAGATTTGGATATTCCAGCGCATGTTTATTTTATGGTTGGCCTGCTAACGCTTATAGCAATTACGCCTCTACCGTATGGCTACTATACGTTCATGCGTTTTATTGTTTGCGGGTGTAGTGGGTATATCGCTTATAATCTATATCAAAACAATGATAAGAGCGCATGGCTATGGCTATTTGGTACAATCGCGATTCTTTTTAACCCAATCGCCCCAATCCACATGACCAAAGAAATTTGGATGATTGTTGATGCGTTGGTTGGCGGCTTATTTTTATTGTTGAGTTATAGGTCATACAAAACAGATAAATAACCGCCCCATTGATGCCATCATCTATTCATACACTATAACCATGCGAATATTCGGTTTTGCATTTTTGATTGCGGTGTTTCTTGCCAATACGGTTATTGTATCGGCGTGGGCAAAGCCATGTTTGAATGGCGGGGCGATGGATACACCAGCGCAATCTCAATCAATGATGGATTATGGTGATATGGACATGTCCAACATGCCGTGTGAAGATATGCAACAAAATCAAGACCAAAACGACACGCAACATTGCGATGGTGTTTGTTTGTGTTTGCATGTATCCACGCATCAATCCCCTACGTTGAGTAATCCGCTGTCGCTTTCAATGCCCACATTGGTATCCATGAAACATGATTTTATTGATGACCGTTTCACAGGCATATCAACCTCCACCCTCAAACGCCCTCCACGCGCCTAACCCTTAAATAATCGTTTAAGTTTTAAACCTATTTAAAGGAGGCGTTATGATACGCATTTTTAC
>CAYGLI010000026.1:18054-18734 GCA_964350795.1 uncultured Micavibrio sp. | reverse complement strand
GCACCGGACTGACCAGTTTCACATGGAAGGCGCGGACGCCCAGCCGTTGGAGCGCCAGTTCGGCAAGATGCACGTTGATTTCGCGCGACTGGGTTTCGGAGAGGATAGCGGCCGTATCGCCGGGCTTCAGTCCGCAGAGTTCGAACACCGAACGGAACATGTCGATCCATCGTGCCTCGATCCGGTCGACAAACATGGCGCGCCCTCCCCGGGACTGGTTGGTCGTAGAAAACTGTAACGCAGAATATTTTATATGAAAAGGAATATTCTGTTTTTTACATTTTTATTATTTCCTTCATGACTTTTTAATATGCGTTTGGTACGATTATTAAATGATACAGGCCCTCATATACTCCAAATCAAGAAACACAATGCAATCAGGCCATGCAGAGTCGGGTCAGTGGGTTTTGGAAATTGAACGTCCATCAAGGCTATCGCCAGAACCTTTAATGGGGTGGACACAAAGTGGTGATACTCTTAATCAAATAAAAATGGAATTTCCATCGATGAAAAAGGCAGAAGCATTTGCAAAATCAAAAGGATGGCGCTATACAATTGCCAAGCAGAATAACCGCAAAGTTAAACCACGTAATTACGGCGATAATTTTGTTTGCGATATGACCAAAAATAAATAATATTTTTCTTTATGGTCCCGTAGCTCAACTGGATAGAGCAACTGC
>CAYGLI010000026.1:0-18044 GCA_964350795.1 uncultured Micavibrio sp. | reverse complement strand
AACCGTCAAAATGCAGAGCCCCTGATGGGATGGACGCAAAGCAATGATACGCTGAATCAAATAAAAATGGAATTTTCATCTCAGGATAAGGCGGAAGCATTTGCAAAATCCCAAGGATGGCGTTATACAATTACAAAACATAACACTAGCAAAGTAAAGCCACGTAATTATGGCGATAACTTTGTTTGTGACATGATTGAATAATTTATTTGGTCCCGTAGCTCAACTGGATAGAGCAACTGCCTTCTAAGCAGTAGGTTGCAGGTTCAAGTCCTGCCGGGATCGCCACTCTCACCAACGATTTCAAGAAACACCTTTCATATAAAATACCGCCATGGGACACTGGTGGGACAGTTGGTTTTCCACAATATTTATCGTTGTAAGTGATAACAGCCAGTCAGAAGCAATAACATCCCATAATTGTCATTATGTTTAAAACGCCTGCTGTGGCCAAAATTAGGGGATTCACAAACCGTTATATTTTCTCAATAGTTTGCTCAGGAGAGAATATATATGGGCACAATTACAGAGCGCACAGACAAAAATGGTAACACGACCTATCAGGTGAAAATCCGCATTAAAGGCACACCTGTGCAAACAGCAACATTTGATCGAAAGACCGATGCAAAACGATGGGAGCAACAAACAGAGGCGGCGATTAGAGAAAATCGTTTCTTTCCGCATGAAAAATCGAAATCGATTTTACTATCGGAATTGATTGATCGTTATATTGAAACAATATTACCACGTAAAACACCCAAAATATTCAAATTACAAAAACAGCAATTAATGCACTGGCATACAAAATACGGCCATTTAAATGTCTCTGAAATAACATCCGCATTAATTGCCGAAGAAAGAGACAGATTGGCGGTTGGACGCACTCCTCGTGGGATTAGAACACCTGCAACGGTCAATCGTTATTTGGGCATCCTAAGGCACATGTTTAGCGTTGCGATTAAGGAATGGCAGGTATGCAAAGAAAATCCCGTCTCTAATGTCTCAAAGCTTAAGGAAATGCGAGGAAGAACACGTTATTTATCAACCGAAGAACGCAAAGCATTATTAGAGGCCTGTAAGAAAAGTGATAATCCATATTTGTATATTGTTGTCGTTTTAGCATTAAGTACTGGTGCGCGAAAAAACGAGATTATGAGCCTTAAATGGAAGAACGTTCATATTGATCGTGAGGTCATTATTTTACAAGAAACGAAAAATGGAGAAATTCGCTCTATACCAATACAGGGGCATGGGCTGGATTTGTTGATAAAGCTTGCGGAGCGTTCGAATCAAAACCCAAATGATTATATTTTCAAAAGTTCACAGTACGATAAGCCAATTGATATACGCACAGCTTGGGAAAATGCATTGAAAAATGCCGATATTCTGGATTTCCGTTTTCACGATTTAAGACATACGACGGCTTCATATTTAGCCATGAATGGAGCAAGCCTAACAGATATTGCAGAAATACTTGGACACAAAACATTGCATATGGTGAAACGTTATGCTCATTTATCAGAGGCACACACGAAAAAGGTTGTTGGTGATATGAATAGTAAAATGTTTGATGAGAGTAAGATGGATTTTTAAATGTATGAACTTATTAAAAAAGAGATAGAGCTTTATCATGCTGGTTTTGAAGAGGGGGCTCGTATGTCACAAGAGGCCATCAACAAGGATAAACCGACATATGAAGTTGGATATAAACATTTTAAATCCGATAATCTAAAAGATTTACAATTAGAGTATTTGGATGCATCTGGCATATGCATTACGAAATGCGAAGAGGATATTCAAAAGAAAATTAATAATGATGATCATTTATCCTTTGAAGAAATGCTACCGTATCTATCCGAGGTTTCTGAATTAATCTGTAAAGCGAAAGGGCATGGTTCAAATTCTGATTTTTTAATTCGACTATTTTCCAGAGCATTAGATGGAAAGATACTTTCAAAAGCAACGCTTACAAAATCTAAAAATCATGAAGACTTTGGTCGAATAATGAGGGGGCTTGTTTTATGTGGGGCAAGTAAAGATCAAGCGGAACGCCTAACAATTGATCTGTTTGAACATAATAACCTTAAACCAGCCAATGAAAATTGCGCTCTAAAGGCTTATAATAGTTATACTAAAAAAAAGAAATTTTCAAAAATTGAAGACTTTATAATAGTAGAATATTTAGAGCTTTCAGACTTCTTTGAACGCTATGATCTTGATATCAAAAATAGCGAAAAAACATATCGATATTACTTCGAATTAAAAGAAAGAGTGCGACTGCTAGGATTATATATGCAGAAAAGATAGGGAGAAAAAAATCTCCTTATTACCATTTATCAGTATGTGTGAATAATAGTTATCACCTCTTTGGGGTTATTAATATCAATAACAAAGAAAGGTGATGGTATGTTTAATTCATATTACACGGTAAAATTACTGGCGGAAAAGCATCCTGGATTTTCAGAGAGCTTTTTACGCTATCTCATATTTAATGCGGATAAGAACGGTTTTGATAAATGTGTTGTTCGTATAGGTCGTAAAGTTTTAATCGATGAAGACGAGTTTTTGAAATGGGTTAAAGAGAATAATAAAACAACAACCAATTCATAAATATAGCTGTGTGAATGCAATTTATGAATTGGTTTGATTAAATCCTTGTTTGAATAGGTGGAAGTCTATAAATTCAAGGTGACTACTTTTTAACGAAGGTGGTTGGGGCTTAGTAACCCCTCATAACATCAGCGGCAGACATTAGCCGTTATTGGATACGGTAACGCTATCCATAAATGTCGTTTCTAGCCCTTTGGGCTGGGAGCGATGGTCATGTCCAGAGCCTAGGCTTAAAAGCCGTCGGCCGTTTCTGATGTTACGGTTACTAACTCCCAGCCACCAGAGCAATCTGGTGGTTTTTTAGTAACAATAGAAGAGGATAAAAAATGACTGATAGAAGAGATGTGTCCGAAAACATACCAACAATGCCCGACTGGCAATTTAAGTTTAGTTTTGCTGAAAGCCTTTATGAGTGTGTAAAGGTGATCTTCTTATTAAATGACAAACCTATTGATGACCCACTTGAATGCTCAGAGACAGTTGAAGCGATGATGATGACGGCAAGCTCAAATCATAGTGATATTTCATATACAAAAGATCAATGTGCAACGCTTTTAACATTTTCTTGTACGCTTTATAATTTGTGGAAAGAAGATACACAAAGTAAACATTCCCCATATCATAATCAGAGTTGGCAGGAATATATAACGCCTCATATTTTTAGAATCTGTAAAGCGCATATTCAATAAAGAGCTTTGATGTTTTTCATTATATTTTTGGGCTGTCTAATATTTTTAGTGATACTAATTTTTCTTTTGGTTAAATATGAATGGCTTCATGGTAAGCCAATGTCTGATGAAGAAACCGTTGAACGATACTTAAATCACAAACCCTTGTTTTCTCATAAGACGTTACTCGGGATTGCTTTTTCTATCGATATAATAAAGATCATTTGGTGGTCGTTTTGGACTTTTGCAATTTTTTATATTACGATAGGTAAATGGATTTACATGGGGTTTAATTTTCTGTTCGGGACATGATCTTAAACCTTCCTGTACTTAAATATAATACGTATGAGTATTGCGAACGAGCAAGGGTAATGAGTGTTGGCAGGATAAGGAATTGTCATACAATTCAACCAAATTTAGTAATTTGTTTAGACCTTTTTTCTCGTTACTATAAAGAAATTAATCATTCATTTAGCCTTTCATTCATAAACTATTTTTATGAACACAAAGCCAATATCAATCAGATTTTCACTGGAAGAAATACAAGCCATAGAAGCAAACGCTGTTAAGCATAGTGGATATTTTCTTCCCGGTGGAACAATTAATAAATCCAAATATATCCGTGATCGTGCGTTAGGGCATGATGTTATAACGCATAGAGTTGAGGGTATTGAAAAACTGGATGATGTCGCATTTCAACTTAAGAAATTGGGTGCAAATTTCAATCAAACGCTCAATCAAATCCATGTTGAAAGACACAATAGTAAAATGGAAGGGCATCCATCAGAAGCGGCCTTAAATAAATATGAAACTTTGAATGCACATTATTCTGATCTTAAGATTGCGATTGATAGTGCTAATAAACTTATGGAAGTCATAAAAGACAAAATATCAAAAATTTCATAATGGGCTATTTTTGTAATACACATAAAGATCCTGATGATGAAGAAGAAGATTATCTATTCAAAATCAGAAACTACAAATATCATTATGACACATCAGGTCGTAATGCCTATAATCATCGCTTTTTGAATTTGCGATATCTAACGAATTTGCAAAATGAAATTTATGCACGTGATAATAGTTTGCCCAAACATCACAGGCATTATCATTCTCAAAATTATAATCGGCAGATCGTCTATAAAAATATTGGTGTAAGAAGTGGGCGACAGGCTTTAGGTTTATTGGCGAGATACCTTATACGAGATTTGAGCCATCAATCCGAGCAAGATAAAGCAATTCTATTTGATTCAAATCACAATAAGATTGAAAGCGATGTTTGTCCAGATTTTCTCAATAGTTTCGCCAGTGATTTTCAATATGAACAGTTTAAAGATGAGAATTCATATATTACCGATTTATTTGAAAATAAAAGACAAGAAAATATCAAATTAGATGAATTAGAGTTCAAAATTTGGCGTGTTGGCACAAAAATTAAGTTTAAAAATAATTGGAACAGAGATGCTGTTATTACGGAAGTCCATGACAATGATTATTTTAAGGTAAATTATCATACAAAAGATGGGGAGCTGGCTGACTATGTTTTAAAAGATAATCTTATTCCCACTGTAACGCCTGAAAATATTCGAATATTCAAACACGAAAAGGCGGATAAGCCAGATCAAATGATAATTGCCTATGATGATAATCAATACTCCGTTCATAAAAAGGCTCTATATAAAATTGAAAAATCAATACCCACTGACTTTCATCATCTGATGTTTTCATTTGGTGGCGATGATTACGATAAACAAATTGGGCACAGCGCATTTCGTGATTTCTTAGATGATAGCTTTAAAGCAAGAGGATTTGATTATATTTACACCCACCATGACGATACCAATAATCCGCATTATCATGTTATTTGTAAAAGCCAATCGAGCCTGAATAAAGAAAAATCATTTCCAATAGGCAAAGAAGATAGTTTTATTATTCGAAAGGAGTTGAATTATCATCTTATGCGCAATGGCATAGATCGATCTGTTATTCGTAATTGTGACCGTATTTTTGCCAAAGAGCAATCTCTAAATCAAAAATTACAAACCCCTTATTATAGAGATAAAGCCGATGAAAACGATGTGCAAACCTTTATTCAAGATGTCATGCATGATTATTTTACTAAAAACAGAGATAATATGCTTTCCGAACATCTCAACTTACTGGATGATTTAGAGATAGGTTTAAAGAAATTCAAAAATAAAGATAAATGGCCTGCAATATTTGAAAAAACAGTTGAAAAAAGTAAAGATACTGATCCTTTCTTACATGAGCTGACGATTTTACACCTCGATAAAAAGCAGAAAATAACCAGTAAATCTCGCTTGGCAAAGAACAAAGAGCGTTTGCTCAATAATATTGAAAACGCAAGTGCCGATATTGAAGCCCATGAGTATAAACTCTCCGATAATCAAAAGATGGTTAAATATGCTGTCAGTCATATCAAGAGATTCCTTGAGAATGATCTTGGTAAAAATAAGACGCAATCAAAACAGGCCGAAAAATCTAAAATTTTGAATAGGTCAGATGATAGTCATGACAGAGGAATGGGTTTTTAGTATATAATGAAAGTGAGAGGTGAAAAATAATGAAAACTGTAGATATTAAAATAGATGAAAAAATCAAAAATCAAGCTATGAAAATTTTTGATGAGCATAATCTTTCTATTGATGAGGCAATTCAGCTGTTTTTACAGCAAGTGGTTTTAACTCAATCAATTCCATTTTTATTGAAAATTCCCAATGCTGAAACAGTAGATCAAGACTTGCAATTTCAGAACGATTTCGATGAAAACGAATGGACATGGTGATAAAATGTCCAAAGTCATCCACTCCATTGCAAGCTAAAATTATACTTAAAAGTAAGAGTGGTCTATGTGTACACATAAGTAAGCCTTAATAACTTATCATCACCTATCCCCAAATCATGAAATATGTGTTTATATCATTGGTTACATTGAATATGCAGGGATGATGAATGAGTGTTTTAAGCTGGAATCAAATACACGCCAATGCGGTGCAGTTTGTCGAAGAATGGGCAGACGCCGTAAACGAGCGGAGCGAAACACAAACATTCTATAACGAGTTCTTTGAAATCTTTGGCGTAAGACGCTCTACCGTTGCCGTTTACGAACGCAAAATCAGCAAGATTGACACGAAAAACGCAGGTTTTATTGACCTGTTTTGGCCAGGGATGTTGATTGTCGAACAGAAATCCGCAGGGCGTAACCTTGATAAGGCAGCAACTCAGGCCGATGATTATATCCTTGCCCTCAAAGAACAAGAACGCCCCCGCTATCGCCTTGTCTGTGATTTTAAGACCTTCATCCTTGCCGACCTTGAAACGAGGGAGCAATGGTCATTCACTTTGGAGGAATTGCCTGATTATATCCGCCATTTCGGGTTTATAGCCGGACGCAGGGAAATCAAATTCCGTGACCAAGACCCCGTCAATATCGATGCATCGGAAAAGATGTCCAACATGCACAAGGTCTTGGAAGAAACGGGATATAAGGGCGCAGACCTTGAACGGTTTTTGGTGCGTATCATGTTTTGCCTGTTTGCCGATGACACGGGGATATTTGAACAAGATTTATTCCTAAGATATGTCGAAGACCGCACCGCCGAGGATGGCAGTGACGTTGGTACAAAGCTAAATCAACTCTTTGAAATTCTGAACACACCTTATAATGACCGATATTCAACCCTAGACGAGGATTTAGCCGCCTTCCCATATGTGAACGGCGGATTATTCAGCGACCTTATCAGAACCCCTTCATTTAACGCCGAGATGCGTGAAGTCTTGCTGGAATGTTGTTATTTCAACTGGTCAAAGGTATCACCAGCCCTTTTCGGGTCATTATTCCAAACGGTAATGTTACCTGAAGAACAAAGAAAAGAAGGCGCACACTACACCAGTGAGAAAAACATCCTGAAAACCATTCAACCGCTATTCCTTGATGACTTGCGGGATGAATTCCAAAGGTATAAGGATGACCGTAGCACCCAGCGCAAAAGCCGTTTAAACGACCTGCATAAACGCCTTGGCACATTGACATTCTTTGACCCTGCCTGTGGTTGCGGAAACTTCCTTATCCTTGCCTATCGGGAATTGAGATTGCTGGAACTGGACATCCTCAATGAATTATACCCAAAGGATAAAAACGGATACCGTGAAGGGTTATTGGATGTTGACCATTTATCCAAAATCGATGTTGACCAGTTTTACGGTATAGAGCTGAATGAATTCCCCGTGCGCGTCGCCGAAACCGCCATGTATCTGGTTGACCATCAGATGAATATGAAACTGGGCGATATGTTTGGAAAGGCATACGCACGTTTGCCATTACAGAAATCCGCCAAAATCCATCACGGCAATGCGCTGGAGATCCCATGGTCGGATGTTATTTCCCCCGATAAATGCAGTTATATCCTTGGTAACCCGCCGTTTATTGGTAAATCAATGCGTGAGGCACCACAAACGGCAGATATTGAAAGGGTGTTTCATAATGTTAAAAATGCCAAAGAACTGGACTATGTATCATGCTGGTTTTTCAAGGCATCACAATATATTCAAAATACGAAATGTAAGGTTGCGCTGGTATCAACAAACTCAATTACGCAGGGCGAACAAGTATCAATCTTGTGGCAACATCTATTAGACCATTACAATATAAAACTGCACTTTGCCCATCATACCTTCAAGTGGACGATTGACGAACAAAAGGCCAAAGGTATGAAGGTTGCCGCCGTCTATTGTGTAATTATTGGTTTTGCATCCTATGACATAGACACAAAATATCTGTACGAATATGAAACCATAAAATCAGACCCGATAAAGGTTAGGGTGAAAAACATAAATCCATATTTGATTGATTCCGATAATATTATCATTCCATCACGGACAAAGCCTATATGCGATGTGCCACCCATGAAATACGGGAGCAAGCCTGTGGATGGTGGACATCTGCTATTCAAGCCCGAGGAAAAAGACGAATTTATTAAACTTGAACCGAATGCAAAAGACCTCTTTAAACCATGCTTAAGTGCCGATGAGTATTTGAACGGCAAAATGAGATATTGTCTATGGCTCAAGGATGCAAACCTTGCACAAATTCAAAAGATGCCCAAAGTTATGGAGCGTATTAATCAGGTTAAGGCCTTTCGTTTGGCAAGTCCGAAAAAACAAACCAATGAAGCGTCGACAAGGGCATGGGAATTTGCAGAAATTAGACAACCCGAACATTCATTTGTAATTATACCGAGAACAACATCTGAATTTAGAGAATATATACCGTTTGGTTTTTTTGATGCAGATTATATCGTGACAGATACATGCCAAGCATTACCCGAGGCATCCATGTATCATTTCGCAATAATCACTTCAAAGATGCATATGTCATGGGTCAAGGTTGTTGCGGGTCGTCTTGAGGGACGTTTCAGATATTCCAACCTTCTTGTTTATAACAACTTCCCATGGCCAGAGGTGACCGATAAACAGGAACAGGCGATTGCCGAAAAGGCAAAGGCCGTTTTGGATGCCCGTGCCAATCATCCAGAATCTACCCTTGCGGAACTGTATAATCCTACATTGATGCCAGTCGATTTGCGGAAGGCGCATAATGAATTGGATAAGGCAGTGGACAGGGCTTATCGCTCCAAACCCTTTGAAAATGAACTGGAGCGTATCCAATTCCTCTTTGAAAGGTATCAGGCGCTTGCCGAACCCCTCACCGCCGAAATGAATAAAAAACCCAAGCGCAAGAGGAAGACGGGGTAATATAATGTCGGATAAAGATAATAGTAATGAAGGAAAGAAACCAAAAGTTATCAAACGTGATCTGCCTGATAACAAGAGTAGCTCTGTAAAAGATATCGCAAAGATTTCTGCCGAAGCAAAAAATGCCTTGAAATCACCCCTTTTAAAATCAGTCATAGGTGAAGCGAATATAGGCTTACCTAAGCTAAGTGGGCTTAATGAAGCAACTAAGGCGGCTAGGGGTCTATCAGCAAAGATAGATGAAATTACTTCTCCATATAAAAACCTTAGTGAACAATTAAAAGCCTTTAGCCTCCCCACAGAAGGGCTTTCTGAGAGAATTAATAAGATTGGTTTAAACACCCATTTTCCGGAGTTCAAAAATGTTGCAAATTTATTATCGACTAACCAACAGGCACTTGATTCAATACAAAAGTTTGATCTGAAACCGTCATACCCAACATTGCCAGAAATTGAGCATAGTTCTCTAACGTTTCCCGTTAATGAAACAAATGAAACCTTGGGACGCATCGAGATAAAGTTTGAAGAATTATATAATCTTGGTGCAGATGTCCTAAAAGTCACTCAAGGTGTGAATGTTTCTGCTATGGAATTTCTCGATGGTTTTGATAAAGCCGCACGTAAGCAGACCATAGTAGGATATATAGCTATAGGCATAGCAGTTGCCGCTATTTTTACGCCGATTGTTTATGATTTATTATATGCTGACCCAAGGGCAGAAAACCAACTTCAAAGCATGGTTGATTTGCAATCGCAACAAATACTTCAGTTGCAAAATGATAATAAAGCACTTCTGAATGGCTTTTCAGAGCTAATCCGTAATGAGAATGATGATACAACTCAGATTTTAAAAAATATCCTTAATGTTCTAGAAGACCAGAATTCAATCAAACAAGAACAGGTGTCTAATCATGGAAATTAACATTGATAGCATTTTAATTGCGTTGGGAAGTGGTTTGATAGGTTCACTGGTAACAGTGTTCTTAAGCTGGCGTTTCGAAGTCAAGAAAACTAAACAGATACAAATATTTCAAGATAAGTTGGCAATATATCGCTTAATAATCGATTACTTTGCGGATTTTATCACTGATATTGAGGCTGCTTTGCGTAATGGACAAAAAATCCCAAGAGAGAAGTATGAGGCATTCGACAAAATGCGTGTTAAAACTTATGGCTATCTTTGCCTCTATGGTAGTCAAGAATCTATCAATCACCATGAAGAATTGGTGGCCTATATTTTTGATGTTGTGCATGGTGAGCGAGAAGGCGAATGGTCAGACATGCGTGAGATAGCAATGAAAATGCTGAATGCATTCCGTAAAGATTGCAATGACAATATTAAAGAGGTTTCTTATCAAGGTGATCGATAAACGGTTTTAATCTTATTGTATGTTCTTCAATTGTCCGGCGGCAAAACATCTTACAACTTCCAATGCATCATCGCATGCCAATTTTAAATCATTATCGTTAGGTATGCTTTCAACATTTGAATGGCAGAATTGATTTATAAAAACACTCTTAACTGATATACCATGTTCACTCGCCAGAACCTCGACAAATTCTTGTAAGTTAATTTTATCAGGTCGGCAAAAACGTTGTACTCCTTCTATAACAGATCTTACGTAGTTAGCCGTGTATAGTTCCGGCTCTACTTTATTTTCCGATACTAGGCAGATGTGCCTTAATTGATGATCATGCATTGATAAGAACTTATTTTGGCATTTAAGAACTGTTTTTTTGTTTTCCAAACTTGCAAGAAAATAGCATCTTTTATCAGTTAAATTATTATTAGAGGCTATATTAAATAAAATATGACTATGAGTTAATATTAAGAACTTTGGTTTTTCTATATTTTGCCCATTTAAAGTAAATTCTCCGTTAGCTTTAATTTTCCAATTTTTTAAAATCTGAATTAGGCTGTGAATATAATCATAGGACATAGAAGTCACAGGATCGTCTATGACGTAAAATATATTCTTATAATCATCTTTATTTTCAACTAAAATATGACTTTGTGCGATGTAATAACAAAAACCAAGAATGGATTTCTCACCATCGCTCAGGGTCTTATCAGCTCCTCTGACAATTAAACCTTCACCTTTCTCTATTGAAAAATCATTTGAATTAAAGACATATTTATTTCCAAAAACAAATTTTAATAACATTGTAAAAGTATCGGCTACTCGCTTGCGAGCATTAACGGACTCTGCATTTGTCCTCTCTTTTTCACGTATATCTACCTCAAGATTATGCGTTTCTTTGCTGAGTTGTTGGAGCTCTTTTAGCCGTTCAATATTACTATTAATAAATTCACTCTCAAAAATTAGGCAGGCTTGCTTTCTAATATTTGTTTTTTCTATAGCAATATTATCTGCTTTCTTTTTAATTTCTTTAAAGATAGCTTCATTTTCTTCAAGAATTTTACCCATTAATTCGTGATGGTTCTTTAGCTTTTCAAAATCTATTCCTATTTTTTCTGTAAGATTTTCCAGCTTATATTGAAATAGTGATTCTATATTTTTTAGCGCAGTATGAATTTCCGAAATTACATCGGCAAAACTATGCAGGTCTCTATTTCTAAAATCAGGAAAAAATGTCTTTAATTCATTGTAATCATTCTGGGCTTTAAGGGTTACTTTTTCGAATGTCTCTAATTGCTTAATTGTATCCTCAATATACCTAATATTTTTGTTTATTGTTTCTTTCGCCTTGGCTTCCTGATCCTCAAAATAAGCTTTATATTTTTCTATTAATTTAACAGCATCATCATTTAAATTCTGCCTGCAAAATGGGCATTCTTTTTCGTGGTCGGAAAGTAGTTTTACGCCTGTCTTATAAAATTCGTTACAACTCTCAATTTGTATCTTGATATCCTTTGTTATATTGGAAGGAATAATTGGCTTACTCATAAGCTCCAATAATTCATCGTTAAGGAATGGGTATTCAATTTTAGTATTTCCGTATGATGGAAAGTTGGGGGTTTCAGGAAAATTCTTTATATTCGTGTATTCGTAACTAATCTCGGATAGTGTTTTTTGTAGCGATATTATTTCTGGAGAGGCACTGATTACTGTTATGGGAGATAAGTTTTTAAATGTTTCTAAATTAGCCCCTATACCTAATTCTTTCTGTAATTTACTTTTCTGAGCCAAGAAATCCTTTTGGATGTTTTGAGATAGCGTATCGTGATGCTTCTTGTTATCTTCTAGCTGTGTTTTCTCTTTATCTAAGTTGATATTATCGTCACCTACTATGATTTTTTGAGAAATATTCCCATCAGGTTTATATTCTCGTGCTTTTAGGTGTTCATCTAAATAACACTGTGAAAATACGTGGAAAATTAAATCTCCTTTGTCACGATTAATTTCTTTTGTGTTTGGGTTATAAGTATATCCGCCGAGTAAATTGCTCCCATGCATATATTTGAGAGACATTTCGTTAGAACCGTGTTCTTCTGAAATTAAATCTTTTGCTTCGATGTATCCTTCTTGTTCATCATGACTTATAAGGTGAGTTGCTCTAGACAGAAAAGATTTCCCAGTTCCATTTTTGGCAAGTATTACATTACGCTTATTGTCAGATAAAATGCCTTCGAAATCTAATAATGGCCCAATATTTTTGGCTACGATTTTATACTTAGGTTTTTCTTCTTCAGTCACCAAACTCTTACCTCTATAACCCACTGTTATCTCTTTTTTATAGAAAAGCATGATATCAGATTAATTTCTACAGGCTTTAATAAAATTGACTTTATCTTGGTGAATTATGAAATTTGACTTTTTAGCTAGTCTAATTTATAAGTTTTCATATGAACAAACTTATAGATACTGCAAAACAGGCATTTAACTATCGGATAAAAGACGATGGTGTTCCTCACATGCAGGTCAAAGAGTTTTTGGCTATTGTTGCATTGGCGACCACATTTATCGGTGGATGTGCATATGTAGGCAATAATCTTCCATCCATTATGGATTGGTTTGAAAATCTCGCATCTATGGACGAGGAACAGGGCGCAACGACTTCTTCGGTGCCAAAGAAGAACCTTGGATAGTATCAGTATCTGTTTCTTCTGGTCTTAATGCATCTGGTTGATCATTGGTCGAATTTGTATAAGCAATAACAGATGTTCCAACGATTGCGGCAATTATACCTGTTCTTAGACTGAAAATACTTTTAAGGCCACTTGTAAGGTGTTTATAGTTTTTAGCAAAATCTTTATTTTCTTTATCAAATCTTGGAAGGGTGACAATGTTTTCAGGTTTTAATAAGATGCTGTTGTCTTTTTGATCTAATGCATGCGATGCAAATGCCTCATAATATTTCTTCTTATAAGTGTGTTTAACGTGTGAGTATAAAACCCCAGTTAAAGCCGCCGCCGCAAGGAATAGTGATGATAATTGTCCACCATTAAGCGTACTGATAAGACCTCCACCAATTACAGTCATACCACCAATGTAAACAGCATCTGCACGAAAGTCATTTTTGCTTTCATTAGCTTTCTTTATCGCTTCATCCGATATTCTCTGCCACTGATCGGCGATGTCTTTTTGTGTGTAATTTTCTCCCATGAACAATAATATAATATGTTAATTATTAAAATTTGATTAATTAGATATAATTTATTGGAACATGATTGATTTTTGTTTGATATGTAGAAGAAAAAAACGTCTTAAAGACGAAATAAACAGTTCGTGTAGATCAATGCAAAAGAACAATTAAATGCGGTGGGGGCACCGTTCTATAGACGAACAACTTGCTAGTTTCAAATTCAATTAGGCGTTAACACTATAAATTATAAAATTTTTGTTATTTTTTTTACAAATATCTTGCTTTTTATAACCATAATATTTTATAACGGGTAAAAATTACAGGGAAGTAGATGTTAAAAAAGAAAAATCATTTTAGTGATGTTCATACTATTCTTGAGCCTTTGACAGCAGAGTTAGGTTTGAATTGGGCACAGATTGAAGCTTTGCGTTTAATGACACAGGATTTGGATAAAGGACATAAGCGTGTCTATTCCGATATTGCAATGGGTGTTGGTAAATCTGCAATTGAATTGATTTACATGGAGGCATGCTTTAGAGCAAATATAGGCCTAACGGGCATAATTACGACCAACGGGCAAGACGATGTTTTAAACCTGTTAGAGAATGAAGCGCCAAAATGGGCACCAGAATTATACAAGAGCGGTCAGTTATCGCATTACACGCCTTCAAAAGGCCAAAGCACCCCCTTTAATGTTGCGACACATACATCTGTTACAGAGGGTTTAAAAACAGGGGCTTTAAGAATCCCAAGCGTTATGGGCATTGATGAGGCACAAGGCGCGTTATCAGACCTACGTAAGGGGTTGTTCCAAAATGTTGAGGCACCAATATTCGCATTAACGGCGACGCCTGCATATTCATTGAAGAAAAGCCTTGATAGCGCAGGATATAAATTAAGCTACAAATTACCATTTGAAGAAGCTGTGGCACGTTCGTTATTGTCTTCATATCGCAATATCCTGTTAGAGGTTGAAGACCCGTATAGACAAATTGATGAAATTGAAATGGTTCGTGGTGATTATGACCTTGAACAGATTGAAAAGTTAATGCGCCATCAAAATGTGATGGAAACGGTAGCGCATTTTATTGCTAATTGGAGACACCCTGATACAGGACAAACATTTTTTGAGCGTAAGGGGCTTATTTCTTGCTGTAGCGTTATGCATGCCGCATATGTTGCAAAGGGGTTGGCAAAATTATTTGATAAACAATTCCCACGCGGGCAACGCTTTATTGAGCCTATTTGGTCAAGTTCCAAGTATGCAGGGACAATGTCACGTGACGACAGGAATGCAATTATTGCCCGACATCGTTCGGGAAGCACACGTTTTGTTTCAACAAAAGATTTGCTTTTGACAGGTCATAACGACCCTACGATTGATACAGTCCTAAATCTTCGTCCCACAGCCTCTATGGTGCTCGTCCCTCAACGTGGTGGACGAGCAGTTCGCTTTGACCACAGTGACCCAAATAAAGAGGCTTATATCATCGACGTCTTGTTGGAAAGTGATCGGTCAAAACAAATGATTTTTGCCGATTATGCTGGTCGTGGTTTTATCGAAACGCTTGAGCGTCAGAAATGGCGTGAAGAACGTGGACCAAGACCATATGAGCGTGTAAAGCCGCCTGTAAAAATCAATCACAATGATGCACCAACGCCTTATAAAGTTTACTACGACCAAAGGGAAGTTAGGTCATATATTCTTTCACGTGAAAAAAGAGAAGCCATTGCAAAACGACCTTGGCTTTCAACAATGACACCATCATTGTTAACATCACTTATTCGTCAGGATATTCAATCTATTGACCATATCGTTAAAGCCGTTGGTGAATTTGCAATTGGCACGAATTGGGATGAGGATATGACCAAATCTCGTGGCAAAGGTGGGGCTTTATCAAAAAGCCAAATCATTAAAGCCCTAACTGGCGGTTTCATAGCCGAACGACGAAAAGAAAATAAAGACCATTTTGACAAAGTTTCAAAACGTTGGAAGCGTGCATCACGCAAACTGGAACAGGCAAAGGTCGAAAGATGGTCTAACTTTGAAGAATTACAGAAAAAATTGAGGGTTTTGGATGAAGATTTAAGGTTGCCATTAAATCACACATACACACTTGCAGAAGTGGCAATCAGTTCTGTTCTAGGAGGGCATGCTTCAACTTTGTTTGGTGACATCAAAACACCAGAACCCAAGAAGAAAGAAGACAGAAAATTCAAGACAAAACGCGACACGAACGGTGAAAAAATAAAAATCAATGGTGTGCCTGTTAAAATCATACCTGAAGGCAAAAAAGCTATAAGATCAGCGCCAGCAGGACAATCAGCCTATGAGCCAGACCATATGTTTGGATTGGACAATCCCATAGCTTCTGAGTTTGTCAGTGAGAAACATAATGTTCAAAAAAACTTTGTCGATTTATTTCACAACGCAGTTTGGGCAAGTGTTGAAGAACATGATGCATTAAATCCTGATAGCCCAATACTTCCAAACATTACACATGAGGATGCAGAAACGTATATTAGGTCTATTATTGATGAATTGCTAATAACTAAACTCGTTGATGGCGAAGAACAAGAATTTACAAAACGTGATGAAAACAATGTACGCCGTTTTTATCAACGCAGGGAGGCGCCATCGGATTATGATGAATTATCAATCTCACCATCCAAATGGCCAAAATCGATATCAGTGACCAGTCTAGAATTTGAATTTGCGGCTTTTGAAGGTTCACAACCACTGATGTACAGTGAGCCAGATTTAGATTCAGTGATGAATCAACTTGAAGCCGAAGAAATTTTGGCAAGTGCTTTGTCATCTCTAACACCACGTGAGGAACGTGTATTGCGTATGCGTTATGGCATGGGTTCAAAAGATTTAATCAATGACAGTAGTTTTGCAATGACCCTTGAGGATGCCGGTGTGATGTTCGGAGTTACACGTGAACGTATTCGTCAAATGGAAGCTAAAGCCATTAGGAAATTAAAACATCCTTCACGTACAAGGCGTTTAGCTTCATTGTTAAGTGATGGAGCGGAATTCAAACATAGTAATATTGTTGCAAAAACATTCCGTGCGTCAAGTAATGTAACTGTTATAAACGCATCAAATCCGACTACTCATCGAGAAATTGATTGTACACGGTATGCTTTGAATAACTATAACCGGCCAGAAGAGGTGATTAATGCCCTTATTCGTGTCGCTTATAAAGTTCCAAGTGATGATAAAGTTAGGGATATAGCCCAAGCTTTCCATGATGGATATGATTTTAAGGTTGCTGATTTTATCAAAGAGAAAAAACGAACCATTAAAGCTGGTGAAGAGCGCGGTTACGATGACCTCTTCGCCAAAAGGGATTTAGAAAATGCGAAAAAACTTTCAAGATTGATTGAAAGATACACTGACCTTAAATTAGAACAGGCGCAGATTAAAGGACAGGAAGACCCGCAACCAAAGAAAAAGAAACCTTATGTTTCTATTTTTGAGATGTAAAAAAGTAAGCTATTTCTAAAATAGTTTTTTACGCAACTGATATTTTTGAAAGCAAAAAGATAAATTATGGCCTTGGTGCGTTTGTCCTAAATAAATCAAGTTGCACTTCTGGTTTTTCGCCAAAAAAGAAGTCATGCATTTCAGACATCTTATCATAAAAGCGATAAAAATCCTTTTCGGACATAGATAGTGTCATACGACCACCAAGGGCTTTATCTGAAAACCCTTGTTGAACCGATGAAACCATTTTCACATTAAACGCCCTGAACACCCAATAAAGCACATGTGAGTTATCAATATCCAATACATTAGACCAAGCACTATTGTCATATTTAATTGCAACCTTATGCCCTTGTAAGGATTCAAAGCTGACAGGGCAAAAGAAACCACTCTCCAATGTATCTGGCACATGGAAATTTGGAAGACCATGTTTCAATCGCTGTTCGGCCTCTGATTTTAATAAACCACTATTTTTTGCGTATTCACGGATGAGTTTTGTCCGTTGTTTATACTAGATAGAATAGACAATGCATCTAGGGTCAAAACTGTTTCTTCACGCCTTGTGCCTGAAAAATTGAACGAATACTGCATTTCCCTATTTAATCTCATTCAGCTTTATAGAAAAAATAGCGATATTTGTCAATTATTATGTAATTTACTGGTGGTATTCCATGGGACACTGGTGGGACAGTTGGGAGTTATCCACAGTAAAAAGTAATATACTTATGTTAATATAAAATTAGTAAAAACCCTGATAAAAGCTTAATTCCTTGATTTTCATTTGTTACCATATATCAACGAAAATGCCTGTCAATTAACTTCTAAGCAGTAGGTTGCAGGTTCAATTCCTGCCGGGATCGCCACTCTCACTATATAGGTTTACGAAAAAAATAAATGGCGGACAGTCAGGGATTCGAACCCTGGATAGGCTATAAACCTATGCCGGTTTT
>CAYGLI010000025.1:0-20426 GCA_964350795.1 uncultured Micavibrio sp. | reverse complement strand
ATTACTTAGTTCGTTTGAATTTTTTGTTTTCTATCGCCCTTTTCTTTCCTTTTTTATTTGTTTCGACCTTTTTATTATAGGACAATTTTCCTAATTTGTAAAGGTTGTTTTAACCGCAGAGACGCGGAGGTGCAGAGGTTTTTTAAAGCCATAACGTGAAACTCCGCGTTTATGCCAATTTTCTAATTCACCAAAAACTTTGTATCCGTGTTTTTTGTAAAAGTTAGGCGCTTGATAGCTAATGGTGTAGGTATAAATATATTCGCATCCTTCTTTTTTAGCTCTATCTTCAATCATAGATAATAATTTAGACCCAATACCATCGTTACGATAAGCCTCATTCAACCATAGGTCAGAAATATAAAACCAATTAGAATTTGTTAAACCACTTATAAATCCAACAAAATTATTACAATCCATAACCTTAAAGCCAATGCGCTTTTGATCTTCTATTTTTATATCTTGAGATTTTGTATGCTCATTAAAGTCATCATAAGCTATCTGTAATTCTTGAGGTGAAACATCTTCTTCTATAATTTTCATCTTCTCTGTGCCTCTGCGTCTCTGCGGTTAAAATTTAGATCCTTCGACTTCGCTCAGGATGACAATTATACACTCGGTAAAATATCAACACCAAACACACGTTGGTAATATTCCGCGATAATGGGGCGTTCTAATTCATCGCATTTATTGAGAAAAGTCAGGCGGAATGCGGTTTCGCGGTCTTTGAAAATTTGTTCATTTTCAACCCAACTAATCACCGTGCGCGGTGACATTAATGTCGACATATCCCCCGCCATGAACCCCGTGCGCGTCATGTCGGCCATTCGTACCATACGGTCAATATCGCCCGTGTCATATGTTGGAAAACGCGATGTGATAATTGCGACCTCTTGATCATGCGGTAGATAATTCAATGTTTGGACGATGTTCCATCGGTCCATTTGCCCCGCGTTAATTTGTTGTGTTCCGTGGTACATACCTGACGTATCACCCAACCCAATTGTGTTGGTTGTGGCAAACAAACGGAATGATTTATGGGAGCGAATAACCTTATTTTGTTCCAACATGGTCATGCGGCCATCGGCCTCTAGCAATCGTTGAATCACAAACATCACATCGGGGCGACCCGCGTCATATTCATCAAACACCAACGCCACGGGATTTTGCATCGCCCATGGTAACAAGCCTTCCTTATATTCCGTGACCTGACGCCCTTCTTTGAGGACAATCGCGTCCTTACCCAATAAATCCACACGTGAAATATGGCTGTCCAAATTAATACGCACACATGGCCAATTGAGGCGCGCCGAAATTTGTTCAATATGCGATGATTTTCCCGTTCCGTGATATCCCTGTATCATCACACGGCGGTTATATTGAAACCCCGATAAAATCGCCAATGTTGTGTCGTAATCAAACACATACGCATCATCAACGGGGGGCACGAAATCGGTCGCAAGGCCGAACCGTTTGACCGGAAACGGAATATCAAAACCAAACAGGGCCTTACAATCCGCCACCGCTTCGGGTTCAGATATCGCTAAATTTTCATCATGTTTTAAACCAAGTGCGCTCATTATTATTTTCTCTAATCTATATATTGGACGTCATGTTTGCGGAAGACTCGTGATTCATAAAACCACATATTTTGTTGCATGGCCTCTTCTGCATAAAGGCCAATTTCTGTTATAATCCCTATATCCTTTAACATTTTAGTTCCAAGTGCATTTGTTTTGTGATCTGGGTCTTGCAATGCCGCAACCATACGGTGAATTCCCGCGTTAATCAATAGATTGGCACACGCGTCTTTTGCCCCTGGATCTGCCTTGGCGCACGGCTCTAACGTCACATATGCGGTTGCACCTTTTGGGTCATGTCCGTTTGCGTGCGCATCTTGTAATGCGTTATCTTCGGCATGAGGGACACCGCCGTCGGACGTACGCCCCTTACCAATAACCGTACCATTTTTAACAATCACGCACCCAATGCTGGGCGCGAAATCGGTTTTGCCAATTCCTGTTTCGGCAATATCCAATGCCATCTTCATAAATTTTTTATCATCTTCGGAAAAATTAATTTGCATGGTTACGCTTTCTAAATCATTGCGGGGCACTTATCGCCACCTAAAATATGCATGTGGAAATGAGGGACTTCTTGTCCGCCGTGGATGTCGGTGTTGCATATCGCGCGATACCCTTTATCGAGATTTTTCATCGCAACAATTTTTGCAATGGCACGATGAAATGCGGTGATTTCGGTGTCCGATGCATTGGCGGAAAAATCCGTGAGGTCGATATATTCACCCTTTGGAATCACCAAACAATGCACGGGCATTTGTGGGTTAATATCGTCGAAACACAACACATGATCATCCTCGTAAACAGTATTATTAGGGATTTCACCACGTAGAATTTTTGCAAATATATTTTGTTTATCGTATGTCATGCATATTTCCTTTCGTGGTTTAACAACCATTCTTTTCTCTCTAAACCGCCCGCATAGCCTGTCAGCGAACCATCAGACCCAATCACGCGGTGACATGGAATGATGATGGCGATTTGGTTTTTTCCGTTGGCATTGCCAATCGCTTGTGTACCTTTGGGTTTATTAATCCATTCGGCCTGTTGTTTATATGTTCGCGTCTGTCCATAGGGAACAGTGACAAGAGCCTTCATCGCGGTGTGTTGAAAATCAGACCCATATAATTTTAAGGGTGTTTTGAAAGTTTTCAACGTGCCTGCAAAATAATCTTGTAATTCGCTTTCGATTGATTCAATGATTTTATTGCGTCCTGTTTGAGTGTCACCGATTTTTTTTAATTGCGCGTCTATATTTTTACGGTCGTTAAATTCCAATAAATGAAGGGCGCTATCATCCGCAATTGCAATCATAGTGCCCAGTGGTGTTTGGATTTCTGTTTTTATCAAATGAACCATATCTATAATTTAGAGCATAAAAAAATTCATACAACGAAAAAACATTCTTTTTTGACATAGGTTATGTTTTTAGTATAAACAAAAAACATGAAAAATTTAGTCACAATATTTGCAGGTGCTGCCATTATGGGTTGTCTTGGTTTGGCCTTGGGCGTGGGTGGTGCATATGCCTTTGGTGAATTTTCAAACCCTGATACAAATGTCACAACACCATTATCCATTTTAACAGGCATGTGCGTTATTGTCGGGGGGTGTTTTGGTGCGATGAGAAATGATTTAAGGCCAAAACCTTAATATCTATCCTTCACCATTCAAATAATGTAAATCTGGGTCTAGCCATCGGCCATTATCCATGATGATGTCACCATCGACGTAAATTTTACCGCCCTTGTCCCATAACATTGTTGGAATATCCCAATGCAGGCCAGATCGGTTGCCATTATCAACCTTAACCTTAACCCCACCATATTCGGTCATGGTGTATGCGTCACCCAAGGCGACATGGAAAGACCCACCAATTTTTTCGGATAGTAAGATGGATGCAACATGCGTGCGCCAAAACGGGTTTGTGCCAATGCCAACCTCGCCAACATATCGTGCGCCCTCGTCAACGGATAAGGTTTGTTCAAAAATATTCTGCCCTTTTTCTGCGGAGAATTTTTCCAAATAGCCATCCTTGAATTCCATCGTGATATTTTCAATGATTTCGGCCTGAAATCCCTTCACGGCGAATTTACCCTTGGCAACAACCTTACCATTCACGCTGTCACGTCGTGGGGCGGAGAAAACCTCTGACCCCGGAATATTACGCGCCGTGGTTGAATTAATAAATGTGAACCCATCGATATCCATCGATAAATCCGTGCCATCATCATTGGTAAAGCGTAATGTTTTTGTGGCATTTAATTTATCAATCAGGATATTTTGTTTGTCATGGATTGTTGGCCAATCCTGATCACACATTGTGAAATAATCATTCAAATATTGCGTGTAATCCAACCCATCAACGGCGGCGTCCATTTCGGTGGGAATTAACGTCATTGTGGAATGAATTTTGCCAGACAACACCCATTCACGGAAAATATAGGCGGCAATGTCATAGGCCTTTTTATTATCCGCATCGGTTTTAATGACGGTATGTTCCGGCAAATTATATAAGGCCAAAATACGGTGTGTAATGTGTGAACGCATAAGGGCATAGGTTTCGCCAAAGCTGGCTGCCTGAACGCGATCACAATTATTCAACAATAATGCCTTGAAATTTTCATCAAAAATTGAGACATCAAATTTAACGCCATCATCTATACATTGATCAAAAACAAAACATCCAATTGTGCGGGCATGGTCACCCATTTCCAACATCGGCACGTCCTTTTTAGGATTTTTCACGTTATAAAGTTGAAGCGCCAATTTCTTTTGAATAGCCTTATCCACGGGCGGCGATTTGAAATCATGCCATGTTGGAAAATTTCCCCGATAAAATTGATCACGAAATTCCTTGTGATTTTCCATCCGCGCGGAAAATATATATTCAAGGCGTTGAATACGGTGCAACAAATCAAACGCATCATCGGCATGCGCCAAATCTTCCTCGGCGGCCTCTAACAATTTATCGGCATGGTCGCGCCACAATGACGGCACAGACGCCCACCGCGCAAGCCTTTCCAAACGGACATTAAAATAAGGGGATATTTTTTCAAGTTTCATAGTGTGATTATGGATGAAGTCTTATGACGCGTCCAGAATTTTCATGTAGTAGTGACCTGCAATATAATGCCCATCGACATAGGCGTAGGCAGGATGGGTTGCATAACGCTCATAGCCCATTGATTCATATAATTTAATCGCGGCCTCTTGGGTTTCGCGGACATCCAAATTGACCACCGTAAACCCGTTCGATTTTGCCTGTTGCTCAACGCGTGTGACCAACATACCCGCCAAGTTATGTTTCCCCCGCGCCCATGGTGCAACAAAATGGGATGTTAGGTGAACGGCGTGGGATTGCGCCTCGTTATGAGCGGGAGGGCGCACCATTTGTACCGTCCCGCATATAACACCATCAAGGCGCGCCACAAAAACATCGCGTTGGGGCATAATAATCGCACCTTGCCAATATCTCTCTAAAATCTCGCGCGCGGGTAATGTCACCCACCCAAAACCACCGCCATTTTCAATGGCGTCATCGGTTGCATCGCACAAATCGTTTAAATCAGAGAGAGATAACTCTTCCTGCAAATACTCTATTGCAATGGATGGTGCGTTTTTTGGTTGTGTGGATTGAATCATCAATGCCCCCTTGTAATGATGCTTATACCAGTAAAACACCAAAAAGTGAATATTTTGATAAATTTGGGTTTATTTATTGCGTATCGGGATTATTCCAATCCCGCAAGTGATCGACCAAAATCATTTTCGCGGTTTCAATTCCGTTAAATTCTGTGGCGGTTGCATTGGTATAAGATCCCATTAAGCCAAATTCAATATAATCGCCTGTTGCAATTGATTTTGGCAATCTGATTGGTTTTGGTAATCGATCCAATGAATCACAAGTTGGCCCCCACACTTCGAACATGGCAAGATCTTTAGCGACGGATTTTTTTTCAGTACCGTCTGGATTAAAGACGCGAAATGGTGGAAGGAAACTGACAAATGGAAGCTCCATAAATGATCCATAAAATCCATCATTTAAATAAACACGATGACCATCGGCCTTACGAAGGTTAACGCGTGTAATCACGCTGATACAATTGGCAACCAAGGCGCGCCCAGGCTCGCAAAATAATTCGCCTTTAAATGGCTTTGCGGCCAAATTAATGGCCTTGAAATAATCCTGCATATCAGGCATCGCACGGTCAGGATAATGACATGGAAATCCCCCTCCAACATTTAACCGAACCAATTTTGCCTTTGTGCCATTCAATGCCAGTTTCCCAATTTCAATCCCACGATTAATCATAGAAACAGAAATATCAGGGTTTTCATTTTGTGACCCTGGATGAAAGGCCAAACCAACCTGAAAACCCGTATCATGCGCCGTGCGTATTAATCGTACAGCATCATCAGGCATCGCCCCAAATTTTTTACCAAAATCATACTGTGCCTTTTCAATTTTATCAGTATTGCGATATCGAACCAATAATGTGATATCAGAAAAATCAGTGATTTTACCTTTTTCCAGAACGAAAACTATTTTTTCTAGTTCTGCAAAATCATCCAAAACAAAATTTCTTATACCCGCCTTAAAATAAGCATATTTAATTTCTTCAATTGGTTTTACAGGGTGATTAAAATGCATGATACCATCAGGGCAATATTTTTTAATTCGTTCTATTTCATCCGCCGAGGCAACATCAAATTCATTAATGCCTCCCTTGACAATCGCCTTGATAATTTCGGGATGCGGATTGCATTTTACCGCCCATCCAACGGTTCCATTGAATCCTTTTTTAAACAGGTTGATATTATCGTATATTTTGTTCGGATTAAAACACAGCAAAGGCAAAGACGGTTTTAATGTTTTGATAACGGACCCAACATCAGGATAAGATTTTGTTAAAAAACGCGACATGAAAAGTCCTTTTGAAAATATGATTACAACTTATTAAATCATATTCTTTTTATATTAATTGCCTATCGGAAACTTGATCAACGAAGATAATATATAAATTTTCTATTCTTAAATTCAGGCGAATGAAATACACTATAAACCATGGAAGAAACACTCAAGAACGCTGATCTTATACCCGTTCTATACCGTTGCATTTTGATATTTGGAATTGCGGGTTTGGTTGTTCCATTATTCAACCGCATGCATATTTCCCCTGTATTAGGATTTTTGGTGTGTGGTGTGATGATAAGCCCTAATCTTTTGCTTCCATATCAAGACACATTGGGCGTTGTTGGCGATATTTTAATTATCGATCAAAAAACAATTAGTTTAATGGGGGAGCTGGGTATTCTTGCACTGCTGTTCATGATTGGATTGGAATTATCGTATGAAAAACTGTCCGAATTAAAACGATATATTTTCGGCCTTGGGACATCACAAATCTTGGTCACAGGGACGGTCATAACATGTATCGCCATGTTATTCGATAATTCCATGCAAACCGCAATCATTATCGGTATTGGGTTTTCATTATCATCCACGGCCATCATCATGCAATTATTGCGTGATTATAATATGCAGCGTAAATCGATTGGAAAAATGAGTTTTTCAATTCTATTAATGCAAGATATGGCGGTTGTTCCCATCCTTGTGATGATTGGCGCGTTTGCGGTGAAGGCGGGTGAACAAACCTCAACACCCCTTCTTGTTATCTATTCATTGACCATTGCCCTGATTGCCGTGGCCTTTATTTATTTTGTTGGAAAACGCGTTTTACAACCTATTTTAAAAAAATTAATCGGAACAAATAAAAATGAATGGTTGGCCGCCTTCACATTATTTATTTTATGTCTGATATCCATTATCACACATAAAATTGGTTTGTCCGCGCCTTTGGGGGCATTTCTGGCGGGCTTGCTTATCGCCGAAACGGAATTTAGGGATAAAATAGAAGAAATTATTTATCCCTTAAAATCCATCTTGCTTGGTATCTTTTTTATCTCAATCGGGATGATGGTCGATTTGTATGAGGTGTTTAACAACCCTGTATTACTGGGGTTATCCGTCATTGGTATTTTCTGGGTTAAAGGTTTGACCCTCTATCCTTTATGCCGTGCCTTTGGCATTAAACATGCCTATGCCCGTGATATCGCAACCATTTTGTGTCAACCTGGTGAATTCACATTAATGATTATCAGTGTATCGCTGGCCATGAATTTATTGCCCGCTGATGATGCACAATTCTTTTTGCTTGTGACCGTTTTGGGAATGATTATCACACCATTGGTTTTTCGATTTATCCCTAGCATACGCGAGAAAACATTGTGAAATTCGTCACCCTATTTATTGCCGTTGTTGTTTTATATGGATGCAGTGGTGTTGACATTCAACGCCTTGAAAATTCAAAACCCCTGCCCGTTCCACAGGGTGTTAAACCCCAAGTCATTGGATTATCGAATATCAAAACACTTATCCCACGGGGCGAGGAAACATTAGGGTATGGCCCACGGCGATTTTGGGATTTATTGAAATGTGAATTGCCATGGGGGTCGGTGCAAACAACATCAATTGGTCAATATGTTGTCACAGGCAATATCCGCACAAAATTTGCCGATACGCTGGGTGCATTAGGGTATGATGTTGCCGGCAATCCGGGGTTATTATTCAACGAAGATGAAGATTATATGCGTACGCGATACCGCATTGGCGCACGTATTGTCGATCCCTCCATTTCCATGTGCCAACATGAAGAATTTCTAAAAATCGACACACGCACAAATGGCGAGGCCAATATCGATATCGAATGGGTGGTTTACGACGGCTTACTTAAAAAGACAGTTTATAAAACACGCACCAAGGGTTATGGCCGATTAGACCGATCCTACAGCGAGGGCGCGATGATATTATTAGAAGACGCCTTTGCCTCCGCCGTACATGAATTAGGCACAGACCAAGTATTTCATGATTTGATATTTCAGGGTATTACACCCGATATGAAAGATAATCAATTCGGCATTGACCGTGAGATTGTCCCTGCCGAGGATTGGGGTGAGCGCCTGTCCATCAAACCGCAAAAACCATTAGGCAATGATTTTAAGGCCATGCAAAAAACCGCCGTGATGATTGAAACAGGGGCTGGCGGGCATGGATCTGGATTTTTTATCACCGATGATTTGATTTTAACCAATGCCCATGTGGTTGGATTTGCCGATACGGTGCGCGTGACATTATCGGGCAAAACAACCTATGATTTGGCGCGTTTGGTGCGCACCGATCGCCCTCGTGATATCGCCATTTTACGCCTTGTCGAAAAACAAGATAAAAAACTTTATGCGGTTGCGCCTCTCTCATTTGCCAAACCAGATATTGGTGACACGGTGTATGTCGTGGGTGCCCCCCAATATAAAAAATTACAAGATACATTAACAAGCGGTATCATAAGCGCAATGCGATATGATGAAAAGGTTCGCCAAGCCTATATCCAATCGGACGTGAATGTCCATGGTGGAAACAGCGGTGGCCCATTATATAATAAAAATGGTCAGGTGATTGGCCTATCCGTATCAGGATTTATCAACCGCGATGGCGATCCGCTCAGTGGCCTCAATTGGTTCATCCCGATTGAGGATGCGTTGAACAAGTTGGATGTTAAAATCCAATAAATTAATTACCCCTTATGCGAGGCGTGTTTCATGATTGGGCCTTCACCACGACCATGAATAAATTGGTCAACATAGGGGTTTCCTGATCTGTCCAAATGTTTAATCGAATCGCTCCATATCATTTTACCTTCGTAAATCATGGCAACATCATCGGCGATTTTACGAACCGATGCCATATCATGCGTAATGGTCAGGGCGGTTGCGCCCAAATCCTTCACACATTGAACAATCAAATCGTTAATGACATCGGCCATAATAGGGTCTAAACCCGTTGTTGGTTCATCAAAGAAAATAATCTCAGGGTTAGTCGCAATCGCACGCGCCAAGGACACACGTTTTTGCATTCCGCCTGATAATTCAGACGGAAATAAATCGGCAACTTTGCTACCTAAACCAACCGCGGTCAATTTTTCAACCGCAATCGTGCGTGCCTGATCCTTATTCATTTTTTCGGCATGGATAAGGCCAAAGGCAACATTTTCCCATACAGGTAGGGAGTCAAATAATGCACCGCCCTGAAACAACATGCCGAATTTCTTCATCATATTGTCACGTTCTTTTTCTCCGTAAGTCGTCGTTTCCTGGCCATCAATTAAAATTGAACCGCTGTCTGGCTTCATCAAACCAAGAATGCATTTTAATGTGACGGATTTCCCCGTCCCTGATCCACCGATAATCACCATCGATGTTCCACGACGCACGTTCAAATCAACACCACGCAGGATATGTTTATCCCCGAATGATTTATGAACATCCTGCATTTGAATTTTATAATCTGTCATATCAATATTTTCTGTTCTAACCGCAGAGACGCTGAGTCGCAGAGGTTTTTATTTGTCTCTTTCACTCCAAGCCACACGCTTTATACCATCCTTCATTAAAGGCGCATTGAAGTTTAATAGTAAGCCTAGGTCAAGTTTGGTTAATTTTATATAAGATAATATTTGTGCATGATGCAATGGAATAAGTTTTTCAACTGTCTTTAGCTCTAAGATAACCTGGTTTTCGACAATAAAATCTGCACGAAAGCAATCTTTTAGGCGATGTCCTTTATAAAGAATTGGTATTTCTTTTTGACGTTCAAATTTTAAATCAGATTTTTCTAATTCATACGCTAGACCATGCTCGTAAACACTCTCCAGTAAGCCTGGACCTAATTCCTTGTGAACCTCAATTGCACATTTTATGATCTTTTGTGTTAGGCGACCACCTAAATCAGGGAATTGTATGATATCACTCATTTAATCTCTGCGCCCCTGCGCCTCTGCGGTTAATTTGCAAGTCATCATGAAAACAACGCCTGTGTCAGGATATAGTTAAAGATTAGAATCAAGATGGCGGATGAGACCACCGCGTTTGTTGTCGCCAAACCAACGCCTTGTGCACCGCGACCTGAGTGATAGCCATGATAACATCCCATGATTGTGACAATTAAACCAAACACCGCGGCCTTAATTAAACCACTATTTACATCGCTCCATTGGACAAAATCCAATGTTTGTTTGATATAGGATATGGATGAAAAATCGAGCACATAAACACCAACAAGCCATCCGCCCATCACACCAATAATATCGGCGATGAATACCAAAATTGGCAGCATGATAACCCCCGCCAACACACGTGGAACAACCAAATATTTCATGGGGTTTACATTTAATGTACGAAGGGCATCAATTTGTTCGGTTACCTTCATCGTACCAATTTCCGCGGCGATGGACGCACCCACACGCGCCGCCAACATCAACCCCGCCAACACGGGCGCCAATTCGCGCGTGATGGTCAACACCACAACATTCGCCACCGCACCCTCGGCATTAAATCGTGCAAACCCAGTGTAAGATTGCAAGGCAATCACCATCCCCGAAAACAACGCCGTCATTCCCACAACGGCGAGGGAGAAAAAACCAATATTCATAAATTGAGCCATTATTTTTGATGGATACCAAGGGGGAGTCAACGCATGACGCACCGTGTCAAAAATAAAGATTGAGATTTGTCCCACCATGGCACATGTGCCCGTTATCATGGCACCAATCATATGACACAAATTTTGCAACCATGTCAGTGGATTATAGTTTGAATTCATGACCTTATTTATACGGGATTTATGATTTATCGAAAAGCATTAATTCAAATAACGATTTTTAATATGACGCACCAACGCATCATACGACAATGCCTCGCCCGTAATTGTCTTGATCAGGTCCTCTGGTCGTTGCAAACGACCCTTTTGGTATATTTTATTATTCAACCAAATATGGATATCGCCAAATTGCCCTTCGCGCAATTGCGTTGGAATATGCGGAATATCGCGTATCATCGTCTCGTATAATTGCGCCGCCATCATATGACCAAGTGCGTAGGCAGGAAAATATCCAAATTTACCAACAAACCAATGGACGTCTTGCAAGCATCCTTCGGCATTTGTTTTTGGTTTTTTACCAAAATATTTTTTGGTGTATTGCGCCCATGCATCTGGCAAATCCTTGACCTTTAATTCACCCGAAATTAATTGACGTTCCAATTGTGTACGCATATGTACGTGCATGAAATATGTGACTTCGTCCGCCGATTTTCGATCAATCGATTTTCCAACCTTATTTTTTAATCGCCATAAATTATCTGTCGTTAAGGCAGGGTCGTTGAACCGTTGAAACACACCCTCAACACGCGGCGCAAGAAAATCAAAAAATTCACGTTTGCGCCCTAAAATCATTTCAATCAATAAGGCCTGTGATTCATGAACCAACGCCCCCAAATCCTGTCCCACAGGTTGATATCGCCATTGTTTCCTCGGTAATCCTTGGATATATAACCCGTGCCCGCCTTCGTGCAGGGCCGATTTCATGCTGTCCAAAAATGTTCCTATTTTTGCGGTTTTGATGACCAAACGCGTGTCATCGGGCGTTCCACCCTCAACAGGGTTATGCCCTGTTTCGTAAAGCCCACCACGTTCAAAATCAAATCCAATTTTTTTTAATAGAGCCTTATTCAACCATAATTGAGATTTCCCACTAAACACCCCCGTCATTTCCAATGGCGCAGAACGTGTATTTTGTGCCGCCGTGATTTGCGGTAAAATCATTTCAACCTCGCCCTTATACCCCTTGAACAGCGCATCAATATCATCAATCCGCGCCCCCGGCATAAATTCACGCAATAATGCTTGGTATCGCGCCTCAGGGTGATCATTATCGGTTAATTGTTTGGAATCGGCGATACGTTGGTGAAGCTCAATCATCCCCTCCAAAAATGTCTGTGCCTGTTCCCAATCATTGTTTTTTAAAACATCGCGGTGGACGTGCCGCCCCTCATACGCCAAGCGCGCCCGTTTTTCGATTAAATCGGCGGGGACACCCGCATGATGGCGAATGGTTGTTTCAATTTCGCGTAAATTCGCCCTGTCCCAATCATCCCAATCGGTTGGGCAATTGGCCAAATGTTGTTTCGCGTTGTTTAACAAATCGATTAATTTTGCGTCCGCAACATCCTCGTGCTGACGCCGATATAAAAACGCAATTTGACCAAGGCGCGATACATACGCCCCTTGTGGCATCGCGGTCAGGAAATCGCGTCCCATCGTTTCAATAATTGCGCTCATCCGCCCAAAATTACGAAACGCCATTTTCAAACCCATATAGTTTGGGCATGGATGGTCGGCATGTTGCTTGCTCACCTCCGCCTTTTCCGCGCGGATGGGTTTTGGAATATTCAACGCCTTCTCAATTTTATCCTGAGGCGCCTTCATCCATTTCGACGTAAATTTTTTTATTTTTTGGAGCATGTAACATTAATCATACATGAATTCCTTGCCTTCTAAACAATAAAAAAACCTAATTAACACCCATTGATTTATAAAGCCTTATGCTAAATATAGATTTGTTCCAGTGGCAAAAATTATTGTCTGGCTTAGTGTTTTTTATCTGGTTGATAAAGCATCCATAAGACGCGCGATGCGTTGTTCATTATAATTTTGAATGGTTTCAAATTGATTATTGATAATATTATCAATAAAATCACCCAATAAATCTTGTGTATTTTCATCGCTATCATCTTCTGAAAATTCAGATGTGATTTTTAGAAAATCGACCATGCGCGTGTAATTGTTTGTCGTTTGCGCGTCCTTATTAATATTTAGAATTTCCAAATTCGCCTCAATAATGACAGGGGTATTTATAATATTATTTGATCCAATATTAATATCCGCAATGGATGATTGTAATGTCATCGTGACATTTTCAAGGATAATTTGGTCCAAACTTGATTCACCATAAAAGGCTTGTAGCTGGCCACTACGTGACCCCCCAACAAAACTGCTAATCAATTGGCCAACGCCATTATTCGCCTTATTACTATTTGCATCTGAACGATTATTATTTGAAATATCTGGATTTTCAGGGAGGATATTAACGCCACTTAATGGCCTTTCGACATCAATTGTAAATAGACGATCGAATAATCCGCCATTACCATCATCGGTACGAATAGTGACATTGTGGGTATCGGATATCCAACCACTCGGCAACAAACCCAGAAAAACCATCATTATTTCCGCCTGTGCCCGTATCGGCATTATCACCGTCAGAATCAATAATTGTTGCGCTATCCGCCGCATCCAACCACAAAATTTGCCCCGCGATGGCAGCCAAAGACGCATCGAGCATTAACCGTTTCTCTAACGGTATGATTTTTAACGATTTTTTCGTTATTCCTGACATTGTCCCACTCTAGAGAAAAAATGTTAATATTTCCCTAGTATAAGGATACCGCAAATTCACTAGTTTTTTATTAAATTACAAACGTGCATACGAAAATTATTGTGATACCAATTTAGTTATTCGCCTGGACAACAATATGGCATGATTGTCCTACTGATAGCATTCTCTGACATTTTTGATGCAAGAGCGCATCTGTATCATCAGCATTGAACGCGAGAGTATAATAAGTGTACTCACCTGTGTCATTGGTTACATTTTTGATTGGTTTCAATCCATCATATAAATCATCTTGATTTTGTTCATCTTTAAAATAAGCATTCAATGTTTTAGACAGGCTTGATATACCACTGTCTTTCACCTTGATATAACGCGAGACCCCCGCCACGTCACTATTAAACGATACGTCGTAAGGAACATAGTGACCATTTTTTACAAGTTGATGATCGACATTCGGAATAATCGTTCCGTCATACCCAATCTCAATCATTTTGGGTAACGTATTACCGTATCTTCTTGTCGATGCAGGGAGCGTTAAATATCGCCCTGGTGGAATCATGAACATCACATAGTAACCATCACGCTCTGTTTTAATCTCAACTGGCTCTCTGTCTGGTGTATCAAGCGATTTAAGGATAATTGTTTGAAACGATACAGCCTGTTTCTGTGCTTCTTGATTGTCAATTATCACATCATCATCCATGTAATAGGCCATTCCATCAATTTCCCCCGTTAGGTGAACAGGAAATTCGAGATGATGAATCGTACCCTCGGTCGGTAAAATTGATGCGCCCTCTGTTGCGGGTATCATAAATGGATCTGGCAAATCATCTGACTTCACAATAATATCGGTGGCGCGTGATGTGGGAAGGTTCGGGATAGTGACGTAACCATCTTGGTCAGTCATAAGTTGCCTTGGTGATGTAACGCTTCTTATAAATGTCTCGGGCAATGGTTCATCGTTATTGTCAAAAATCTTGTTGCCATCTTTATCATGATAAACAAATGCCGATACACCACCACGACCTGATAGGCGATTTCCCGTAAATTGTGGATATTGGGAATTTGGTGCGTCATAAAAACTAAAGTTAAGATTAAACCCACCTATAACCTCGTTATCTGAACTATACTCAATATAAGGTGATAACCTGAACTTATCGTGCATATAGTTCATATTGAATCGATATATATCCTCATCGTTCAAGAATTGCCTATTATAAGTCAGATCCGCCGTTAAATCATTGCTGTATCGATAGTTTAGCTGTGCCTGTACCGTAGATAATTCAGATTCTGGCGCAATGTCATATGTGGATGCAAGGTTAAGGAAGAAATCACCCCACCCACGGCGCAAACCCAAAGTATGACTTATTTGTGCGTCATCAATTAGGCTGTTCGCTTCTTTTTCATACCGCAATGTGTTGGAGATATTTGTGCGCCATAATGTATTTGCAACCGCAGCATTATAAATTTCCGATGTATCGCCATCTACATCTTGTTGATACAACGCCCCCAATAAAAAATTGGTTTTATATCCATTAATATCCAAGGCACGTTGTGCATTTGCGGACATTGAAAACACAATATTATTTGGCACATCATTGACGGAAAAATCATCCGATATAAATCGTGTGTTAAAGGATGTATCCCACCCCATTAATTTTCGACGAACCAAGGCCTCTGCGCTTGCTGCACCTTGTTCATCTATCGCAAAATTTGTATCAAGCAATGTTTGACCAAGCGTTGATGTTGCACCAACAGACGCAAAGAACTTTCTTTCGCCTAAAATTTGAACAGATCTAAACCCTAAATATCCAAGGTGATTATTCCCTATTAATTTATTATAACGCCCACTAAATGATGGCGTATAAGTATCTTCATCATCCTGAAAATTATTGCGGTATGTTTGGGTGTCTTCCAATGTGAATGACATTTCATATGTGCCGTCTTGGCTCTGCAATAATGCGCTTGAGACAGGGGCAGAAACAGTTTTTAATCTGATTTCACCTTGGGGACCAAGGAAGAATAACTCAAAATCATTATCCCCAGCAAATAATTGAATTTCTTCAAAGTCATATCGCCCATCCGATCCAACCGTTTGAACGTCAATTAAAATACCATTGCGATACAATTGAACATCCCACGATGGAAACGCCGTCCCTTCAATATCGGTTGTGGCGAAATCAGTGTTATCCAATGATGAATTTGTTAATCGCACACCAAAATTTTGCTGCGATTCATTAATAAGTGGAATACGCGTTTCCCTGATATCACCAATTGAATATTGTCGCGCATTCAATGGCCCCAGCAGGTCTGGGTTTTCGGATTTTTTAAACAATTCACCACGAACATTTGACAGGCTATCCCTGTCATTACCGGACATAAAAAGATATCCGTTATGTTTTAAAAATTCACCTTGGGCGTATAAACTGCCTGTTTGTCTACTTTCAAAATCTTGGTTTTCTCGACGTTCCATCCGATGGCCAAGTGAAATATCAACCGTGTTAATGTCAAAATTGCTTTTTGGTTGTTCTAAGCGTGGGAGGGTTGCCGTACGAAACTCTCTGGTATTGCGTTTACGAAGATCATTGTTTCTTGCAAATTTAGACACAGCAGGAAACGGATGTTGCGATTCAATATTTAATATTTGTTGTTGAATATCATAGCTTAATGCCATGTCAAACCAATTACCTAAAACATCACTTTTGACATAGGTTAAACCATCCTCTTCGTAAAGGTCGCCTTCTACCGTATTATACGTCACACCTTTTGATTCAACGATACCTTCGTTCAAATCAAAACTCATTTCCCAATCTTCACGCAAATACCACCCTGACCCCACAAGGGTGTCTGGATCATAATCAATGGCCAGATTTAAAATACTAATGAAATCATATAACTCTATATATATTGCATTATTATGTTTGATGGCAAAAATTTCATCCCCGAGCATAAGCCTGTCCACTCTTGGACTTAATAATAATGTCCCACCATCAGGAATTTGATCAATCGGGTCGAATGGTTTTTCCGGCTCACCATAAACAGATTTCAGACGTTTTAAAAAATCATCCGCAAGGTCATTCAATTGTGCAGCATGCGTATTTTGGGGATAAATAACCCAAAATATCAAAAAAATAAAAAATATTTTTTGCATTAAATTTCCCCTGAACACGGCGTAACGAATAAACAATAATACTGTAATTGACCCAAAGATAAAAACATTAAAAAAATTAACTTTTAATTAAGACTATAAATGCTAATATTAATATGGTACTTTGAAGAGTACATTATTTGTATTCAGACAATATAGTTAATATTAATTTTTATAAAGAGTGAGGAAGAAATTATGAAATTTACAAAAATAAGAAATTTTGCTTGTACGGCGTTATTGGCAACAACAATGATGGTTGGTGTCGCCAACGCTGAAACTGCAACAATTCCAGCAACGGCAACAGTATTAAATGCCATTACAATGGATGGTATTGTTGGGATGGACTTTGGGACATTAATTATCATCAACGATAACACAACACAATCTACAATCGTTCTTGATACTGCTGGTACGCTTGGTGCACCAACAAATGCCGGTGCAACAATTGTTGCATCTATTGCGGGTACGCCTGCTGCTGGTGCGGTTAACGTAACGGCCGGTAACGGGACAACGGTTAACATTTCCGTTAACACGGTTACAAACCCAGTTGACTCCGGTACAAGTTTGATTGCATTACCATTAAGTGCGTTTTCTGTTTTGGTTCCTGGTGGAACAGAACAAACAATTGCGTCTGATGGTTCACAGACACGTGCATACACAGCGGATGGTACAGCGCAAACAGTTGCATTTGGTGCAACATTGTCAACACCATCACTTGCTGCACAAATTCCAGATGACACATACACAGGGTCATTTATTGTGACGGCCGCTTACTAATATAATTCTAGCGATTTAATTTTTCAAAAGCCTGCTTTAATAAAGCAGGCTTTTTTGATATGCTCACGATAATATATAATTTGAAGGAATACCCATAAAATGAAAAAAATTATTCTCGTATTGCTGTTATCATTAGTGGCGTTTGCAAACCCCACATTTGCACGTGTTGATATTGTCCCTAATATGTTGGTTGTCGAATCCAGAGAGCGATCTGGTGAAATTATTGTTCTAAACATGTCAAATGAAACTCGTGATTTCGAAATGATGATGATTCATTATGAACAATTGGTTGACGGTACATATACAACCCTCAATGAACCATCAAATGATGCGTTTGATTTTCAAAAAGCCGTTAGATTTTCTCCACGAACATTTAGATTAGGGCCCGACGGAAGACAAAATGTTCGTCTTTCACTCCGTCGCCCTGCCGACCTTCCTGATGGTGAATATAGATTCCATATGCAGGCCGTCAGTTACGCCACAGATGATGAAAGCGCCGCCCGTGGTGATGGTAACGTCGCTATTGGCCTTGCCGTAAATGTTGGAATCGCAATCCCCGTGGTTATCCGACAAGGGCAAACCACCCAAGGCGTATCATTGAGCGATTTTGAGTTGCTTGCGCCGAATCAAACCGAAAGCAAAAACACTGAATTACGATTTGTTGCCGCCAGAACAGGGACCGCAAGTTCGCTAGGCGCAATCCATGTCGAATGGGCACCTAATGGAAGTGATTTCACGGAAATAGGGTTCGTTAAAAATTTCAATATTTTCACCGAAATTGATACAAGAAACGCACAAATTAGACTTGATCAATTTCCAGTTGGCGGAAAATTAAAAGTTATTTACAGAGATTTTACGGATAAAAACACTATTTTAGACGAGGTTGTTATTGATTTATAAATACTTCTTTATCTTATTATGTTGCGTTTTTACCTTTGCAACAATAAGTGCACATGCAGTATCCGTTATGGTGGATCAGCCTCTATCATTTGGAACATTTACTTTTGGCAATTTGTCACAAGCCATGGAGGTAACGGTCAATACGGATGGAAGTTTTAACTCTAATGCAAATACAACTTTAATAAGTGACCCGACAAATGGTGAATATACAATCTCTGACGGAACCGCCAGCGCAATGTATAGCATCACAGTGCCCTTATCTGTTGCCCTAGATGGCCCAGGGACAAATGACCTTACTATTGATCAAGTTAGCGTCGATCCAACTTCAGGCACATTTGATGGATTTGGGGTGACAACCATATCGGTCGGTGGACGCCTTCGCTCAAGTGGCGGTGGCGTTCAATATGATGGCGGTGATTATACGGGTACAATAGATATAATTTTTAATTATTAAGCTTTGTTATTTTTTGCGAACATAATATTATTATCGCATTAACTTGCGCAAACAATGTCTAATACTCAATGACTCTACTTAGAATAAGCACAAAAACAAATTATTTAATCCTTTTGAAGGATAGTTTTAAGACGATTTTTTTATTATGTTTATGCTTGTTATTTGTAACATCCTGTATGGCCTCTGATCAAACATCACAAACCAGTGTCGTCCCAAGAAGCGCCCCTATTAAGGGCGCTGTGCCAGTCGATCAAATGCGTGACATGGCAACCATCGTCGATAATGGTGAAATTGGTGAGGTTGAAGTATCCGCAATCACGGCCATGAACAAGAAATTTTTGGACGTTAAACCAAACCTTATGTTATTCGATAAAAAACTGAGGGATGATGACGATAGATTTGACCGTTTAGAAGGTGCAGTTCAGGGCATCCATAATGATTTAGGCAAATTAACACCAAGCATTAATCGTTTAATTGCCATTGAAACGGATATTAAGGAATTGCACGATAAATTGGTGACATTAATTGATGGCAAGGATGAGCCAACAATGTCCGACACGTCATCCGCGCAACCAAGAACAACCACCCTAGACAATAAAACAGCAACCAGCCCACCGAAAAAAGCAGAAGCGGCAAAACCGCCAAATCCCATCACGCCATTAAAACCTCTTATTCGCCTGTCAGAGGCCAAAGATAAAACACGGATTGTTTTTGAAACACCAAACAAAGAGACCTTTCAGGTCTCTTACGACAATGATAATAAAATTATTAATGTTACAACCGCACAAAATTTTACCAAAGGCGAGCTGGAGAAAATTGTTAAAAAATCCAGTCAAGTCACAGAATATTCAATCACGCCCCAATCAAACGGTTACATGATTGCCCTTGCCGTGAATGATAATGTGAGAAGCGTTTCCGACGGAAGCCATCTTTCACCAAAAGCAGCAGGATTAAGCCATCGATATTATTTTGATATCTTTAAATAATACGATTAATTTGTGTGTTTTGTTATTGCAACAAATTATCTAATCGAAAATAAATATAACCTTCATCATGGTGATTTTCCAATCCCAATCCATCGCGCACCATCACAATATTGCACAACGTCATGCGTGGTGTTATATGTCATTTGCCCTTCTGGCCCTAAGGGATTGGTACAGGCATGATAGTAATATAACTGTTTGATTTCATCATCTGTCAGCGCGCGGTCATAAATGCGC
>CAYGLI010000024.1:9579-20845 GCA_964350795.1 uncultured Micavibrio sp. | reverse complement strand
AACTCCCGGCCTCTCCCTTACCAAGGGAGTGCTCTACCACTGAGCTACGGCAGCAAGATGATTTAAAAATCGGTTGATATTTACATGATTATCGCGGAGATGTCACCGCTTTTTTCTGGATTTTAAAACAGTAATGGCAATAAAAAACGCCGTTCGATGAACAGCGTTTTATTATTCTTGGGAGGAAAGTAAATTATTATGTGCGGCGACTTTGTAAAACTTGTACTAAGACATCGCTCACGACGGCTTCACCTAAAATTTTTGTACTCATCGCATTTAGGCGTTTTTTAACATACGCGATGGGGATGATACCGCCCTCGGTGGCATTGTATGAAAAGCTACCATATAGATCGCTTAAATATGCATCTGTTAGACGAGGTGAATATTTTGTGACTTGGTCGGCTTTTTCCTGTGAATCAACCTCGACGGCCACAACCAAACTCACCATTTGTGTAACGCCGTGACTGTTGATAACGGGCAAAATAAGTGGCGCCAGCTCAACAAAGTGAACTGTTGGCCCTTCACCTTCGGCTTTTTTATCATCGGCGGCCAACGCCATTGATGAAGACAATAAAATACAAATCGCAAAAGCCGTAAAAAGAAAATTTTTCATGTAATGTTTATCCCTAAATAGATTAATACCCTAACAATATTTAGTATCGGGTATTTACCTTAATGAAGATTAACGATTACATAAAATTCGAAATGATAATATTGCGATGCGCCAAACGCTTTTAGGCGCGCAGGTTTTTGGCCTGACGGTCAAGGACGGCGTTGACCAAATTGGCCTCTGATTGGTCGTAAAAACCATGTGTCACGTTCACATAGTCGTTGATGATGACGGGGACGTCGATATGGTGGTGGTGCATTAATTCATAAACACCGCAAAACATAATGGATTGGAGGAGGGGTTCAGGTTTTTGGCCATTTAACGCCCCCAAAACCATGTCACGGATGGAATCTCGATTTTTTGAGACACCGTCTAAAATTTTTGAGAATAATTCCGTATCGGCAGGGACATAGTTATCGCCCTCAACTTCCTTGCCCATACGTCGTGTGACATAGTCTTCATAGGCTTCGCGCTCGGTCATATCGGACATCGCCATTTGATAAATGGCCTGAACCGCGGTGAGGCGGGCGGAGGTTAATTTCGCTTTTTTCGATGGTTTTCTCATGATTGATTATCCAGCATTGTGATGGCGGCCTTGGCCGCGGCGGCGGCGTATGGAACGGCGCGCGCAGGAATTTGCGATGGAAAAATTTCTGGTCCTAAAATACCCATTCCAACGGGTTTCATATGATCCAATTGCAATTGAATGATTGCATCAGAGACACTTTGCCCCATGACAAGCCCATGCGCGGTTTCGCCACGTTCAATAATGCCCAGAACCACAACGGCGTCGATATCATCACGGATAAGCAGGCGTTTCAGGGCGAGGGGAGCCTCGTAAGACCCAGGCACCCAAACCACGTCAGAGACATTGTGGTTGGCGGATGTGATAACGGATGTTGCCTCGGCAACCATCTGTTTGGCCTCGACCTCATGAAATTCACCAACAATAATTCCGAATGTTTTTGACATGAGGCATGTTATAGCGTTATCCCGACATCACGCCAAGGGTTAAATCGCGACCTGCTTGATAATATTTAATCCGAACCCTTGCAGGCCGATGACATGTTTTTCAGAAGATGTCATTAAAATCATATTGGACACACCGATATCTTTAAGAATCTGCGCGCCAATGCCATAGTTACGCAGGGCACCGTCAGGGGTGATGGCCTCGGGCATCATGGATGTTCCTGATTGCATTAATAAAAATACACCTTGATCGTGTTGTTGCATGGCCAACATGGCCTGTTTTACAGGGTTTTTACCGCCCAAAACATCGCGTTTTATATCGAGTGCATGGACGCGTACGGCGGTTGGTTGGTTGGGTTTGATATCACCCTTTATCACCGCCGTTGCCTGTAAATTATTGATTTCATTTGAATATGTGATTGTTTTGTAATCCTGCCCATCAATATTAATTGTTGATTCATCCAACCGCGTTATATTTTTTTCGCGCGATAGGCGATAAGAAACCAAATCGGCAATCGTCCCGATTTTCATGCCGTGAAGTTGAGCAAAGGAAATTAAATCAGGCAGGCGTGCCATTTCGCCATCATCCTTCATAATTTCACAAATCACACCCGCGGGACGAAGACCGCATAATTTGGCCAAATCAACCGCGGCCTCGGTGTGGCCTGTGCGAACCAATGTCCCACCATCCTTGGCGGAAAGGGGGAAGATATGCCCCGGCATCACAATATCATTCGATGTTGATTGGGGGTCAATCGCAACCTGAATTGTGCGGGCGCGGTCTGGCGCGGAAATACCCGTTGTCACACCGTGTTTGGCCTCAATAGAAACGGTAAAGGCGGTTGAATAAGCCTCGGTATTGCGTGCGGTCATGGGGGGGAGGCCTAAACGGTCAATGCTGGCCTGATCCATCGCCAAACAAATAAGGCCTCGCCCGTGCGTTGCCATGAAATTAATATGATCTGGCGTTGCAAATTGTGCGGGGATAATAAGATCACCCTCGTTTTCGCGGTCTTCGTCATCGACCAAAATGACCATACGACCATTGCGGATATCCTCTAAAATATCATCAATGGATGATATCGCGTCCATATCCTCAATTGTGCGGGCAATGTCTTGTTTTGAAACTAAATTTAATGTCATGACTTCCGTTTTAAATTATTGTGTGTGTTTGGGCAAGGAAAAGACGGAGAAACAGACGTTAATGGGGACGATTCTATGACTGCACGGTAACTGTTTGATTTTAAATAGTTTTTCATCGAAAACTCAGTTCGTTCCAGAGTTTGTGTTTTGTGCCAGTGGTTCTTTTGTTTTTGTGTTTAAATTCATAAGGTTATTATATGAATTTATTCCTATTTTGTCAAGGATAAATTTGAAACGTAAAGTTTTTTTATTGTCACCCTGAGCATAAAGTTTAAAACAAAAATGGCGCAATGTTATACAACCTGCCCAGTGATTTTTTTGTAATCATTGATTAATTGCGTTGTCACATCGCCAACGGCAAAGGCGGTATCATCAATTTTTGATATGGGTGTGATTTCGGCGGCGGTGCCTGTTACGAAAATTTCGTCGGCAGTCATCAATTCGTCAGGCGAGATATGTTTTTCGGTGACGATTAAACCACTTTTACGCGCCAAATCCATTACTGTTAATCGTGTGATGCCGTTTAGAAAACAATCAGGGATTGGCGTGAACACCGCGCCATTTTTGACCATAAAGATATTTGCGGCGGTTAATTCCGCAACATATCCACGATAATCCAACATTAAGGCATCGGTGTATCCTGCCTTAACCGCGGAATGTTTGGCCATTGTGCCAATGACATAGCCAGCGGCGCATTTGCTGCCTGTTGGGGCGGTGTTAGGCGCAGGTTTTGCCCATTTGGATGTTTGAACGGCAATGCCCGTTGTGCAATCAAAATAGGATGGCCATTCCCATGCGGCAATCGCAACCTGTGTTGAGCAATTTGGGGCACCGATTCCCATTTCCTCCGCCCCGCGCCACGCAACAGGGCGCAAATAACAATCGGTTAAATTGTTTTTGGTCATCACATCCATACATGCCGCATTCAAATCATCAACGGAATAGGGGACGGGCATGCCAATCATATCGCCAGAGGCAATTAGGCGTTGGTTGTGTTCGTTTAATTTAAATGGTTTCCCGTTATAGGCACGGATGCCCTCGAACACTGATCCACCATAATGCAGGCCATGTGATAATACATGCGCGGTGGCGGATGACCATGCGATCATTTCACCGTTCATCCAAATCCATCCATCGCGTTGATCAAAAGAGAGTGTCATTTATTGTTCCTTATGGTATTTATAAATTATGGTTCTAAAGGCAGATTTACCACATATTTTGGCGGTTGACGATGATGATCGCATAAGGCGATTATTGGCGCAATATTTAACAAAAAATGGATATATGGTTGTTACGGCCGAGGATGCGGCGCAGGCACGGCTTATCCTTAAAAAATATCAATTTGATTTATGTGTGTTGGACATCATGATGCCCGGCGAGAGCGGTTTAAGTTTGGCGGAATATATTGGTGTTAGTTATGATGTGCCTGTATTATTGCTGACCGCAATGACAGAGGGCGCGGATCGTATCAAAGGGTTAGAGACAGGCGCGGATGATTATTTGGTTAAACCGTTCGAGCCAAAAGAATTATTGCTTCGTATTCAAGCGATTTTACGTCGCACGCAAAAAACCATGATTAAACCATCAGTTGAGAGCAATAGTATATCGCTTCATGGGTACAGCTATGATCCCAAGGACAAAACGCTTAGGGATACAGATGGCAATAATATCATTTTAACGGATGGGGATAAGGCGATATTAAATGCCTTGGCGCAAAAACCGAATATGCCCATCAGGCGCGAGATGTTGGCAACCCAATTAAACATGGAATCGAATGACCGTGCGGTGGATGTGGCGATTACACGGTTGCGTAAAAAAATTGAAATTGACCCCGCGAACCCGATGATTATCCAAACATTGCGCGGTAAGGGGTATATGTTGAAGGTGTTATAATGTTCGTGCTAGGTGACTAATTAATGTTGATGTGTAAGGCACCATCTCATGATCATTAACCGCGCTTTCGAGTGCATCTTTTTTAAAGGGAATAGGCAACATTTTTGCATTTTCCCATGCGTCGTCTGCGGTTTTTTGTCTATCTATAATATCTTTAGGGCTGAGCTTTGTTTTATAGAGCACATGAACACCCATTTGCCCTTGTGCAGTCATAAAAAATTCGCGTGTTAGGCCTGCTTGTGTCATAGAATTTTCAAATTCGGATTTTTCGAATCCCAATTCTTCTGTAATGCCCCGCATAGCCATATTATGAAGGGTTTTGTCCTTTGTTTCATTCATGCCCTCGTTAACGGCAACATGAAGTTGACTATTTGGACGCACACCAAACATGTAATGGGCTTGGCCATCTTTAGCTTCAGAAACAAGGCTGATATTAACACCGAAACTGCTGAATAAAAATCCAAATGGATTCCAATAAGATTCTTTCTGGTAGTTATATGCATTAATAATGTTTTCTGGATTAAGTCTACCGTCAGCCAAAAGTTTTTGAGTAACCTTATTTAACGTCCTATTTGTAAAGAAGTTTGACTGATGGGTTGCAAGGCCTATCCCAGATGCACCATCAAAAGAAAGCGGTGATATTCCCGAAATTCCTTTACTAACACCATTAAAGGGCGCGCGCGCATCAGGATTCTGTTTTGATTTAGTAAGGGCGGATAAAATATTATCTGCATTTTCGTTCGCGGCCTCGCAAATAAGGGAATCTAAATCAGGAACATCAATAGAATTGCCAATTTCCACCCATGATAATTGTCCATAAAAAGCATTTTCAGATACTATAAAATTCGTCTCGTTTTTTGGGTCGATTTGCCTTAGGTCTTTTTGTTTTTCCCAAGGGAAAGGAATATTGACCTTAAGCTCCATCTCTGAAAAATGGACGTTAGGGGTTACGAGATTATTACTTTGATTAACAACTATTAAATTTTCCATACATTGTTTATAGATCTTTTGTTTAAGTATGTCAATAAAAATACAATAAATGACAAAAATCTTATTTTCTTCATCCTTGTTTTGAAATCATTGCCATGATTTAATCGAGATTAGAATGATTAAAAAATATCTTCCAACATCCCTTTACGGTCGAACATTCTTGATTGTTATGATTCCTGTTTTGATATTGCAGATTGCGGTGTCGATTGTTTTTTTTGATCGTCATTGGTCGAAAATGACGGAACGATTGGCCTTTGCCGTGACAGGGGAAATATTGGCGGTTGCTAATCAAATTAATGAAGCCCCACAAGACATCGAAAGACAGAACCGAATTAAGGGCATTGTTGGAGATTTCCTTAGTTTAAAGATGGCTTATAAATATGGCACTGATTTATCAGATATTGATTATGTGACCTCTCGGCCATTATGGATGAATCCGTTTGAGACTATTGAAAAGGATTTATCGAAACAATTAAGGAAACATTCTGGTTTTGAATTTAAGGTGATGAACATTCCCAATGAAAAATTGGTTGAGGTTCATATTCAATTGGATGAAGGGTTATTGAGTGTCTCTATCCCCGAGGGGAGGCTATTTAGCTCATCCAGCTATATCTTTATCTTATGGATGATTGGTTTATCGGTTTTATTATTTACAATTGCCATGATTTTTATGCGGAATCAAATTCGCCCGATCTATCGATTGGGCATTATTGCGGAGCGTTTGGGGCGTGGAATTCCCGTGGGTAAAATAAAACCATCGGGTGCGCGTGAAGTTCGCCAAGCGGCGGAGGCATTTGTGAATATGCAAGACCGTATCAATCAATTTATAACCCAGCGCACAACGATGTTGGCCGGGGTCAGCCATGATTTACGAACACCCCTGACACGGATGAAATTACAATTGGAAATGATGGGCGATACACCAGACACCGACGCGATGCGCAGTGATATTCATGATATGGAGAGAATGATAGAGGGATATTTATCCTTTGCTAAAGGCGATGGCGGTGAGGAGATGCAGCGCGTAAACCTCAAAGACATTTTGAATAAAACCATCGATGATGCGCGGCGTTTATCATTGGATGTTGATGATAATCGGGATGGCCGTGATGATTGCATGATTTGGGCAAAACCAACGGCATTATCGCGTGCGCTGGGTAATTTTGTTATCAATGCCAAGCGACATGCCAATCAGATTATGGTCGAGGTTCTGAATAATAATGAATCCATCACCATATCCATTCATGATAATGGCGAGGGGATTAGCGCGGATAAAGTTCAGGATTTAATGAAGCCATTTGTTCGTGGTGAGGAATCGCGCAATCAAAAAACGGGTGGTGTTGGTTTGGGGCTTACAATTGCCAATGATATTATCATGTCGCATGGTGGAAAATTGAAATTATCGGAATCTTTAGGACTTGGTGGTTTGAGGGTCGATATCACAATACCGTTATAATTCCTTGTTTCTTAGTTAAATTTTAACACATTTCTGGCAATGTTAGACTTGGGAAGGGGATATTTCTTATATCCTCATATAATAGACGTGATAGGAAAATGACAGAGGATAAACTTATATCTTTGCTTCAGCCTGATAAAATGGATGATGGTGAAAAAACCAAATCTGGGCGGTGGCAACTGATGATGATTTTCTGTAATGGTTTGATTTTAACCATTACAGCCTTTGTCACGCTTATTATTTACACAGACCAAATGCGCGAAAATGCGGTGTCTGAGACTAAAAATTTCTTTGTATCAGATGTGTCTTATCGTATGAAGAATGTTGCCAGCCTGTTTGAAATGGCTGTTGGGTTAAACAAAACCTCGGATGACCTAGAAAACTCTCTATTTTTTGAAAATTTTAATTATTTGGTCAAAATTCCAAATATTGGTAATAACGTACAAATTATTTCAGGGCAAACCAATCAGGCAAAAACAATTAATTCAAAGAATATTGAATTATTTAACAAATTATTAAATGATAATAAAAATTCTAAAGTGCCTTTGTTTTTTGCTACGGAAAACAACCTTATGCTTGGAAAGGCGGCGACAAACGGATTTCACTATATTGCCTCTATTAACCTTAACCAACTCACCGATGTTTTAAAATTAGGGCGATATGAATCGGTTCAAAAATTCCGATTATTCGATGTGGGCAATAATTTCAAAATTATTGATTATGAATCACAAAATATACCTGACACGCAAACCGATATTGTTTCACAAGATATTCAAGAGGTTGTTATCTTAGGTCATTCGTTTGAGGTTATCCTACAAATATCAGATGAATCATTTTTCTTCTTTAGCGATAAATTACCATTCATTATTTTAATGTTGGGGATGGCGATGACTGCGATTGGTACATTATTCGTTCGCAACAATCAAAAACAAGCCTATCAAATTGGACTGATGAACGAGGTTTTAGAGGATAAAAACCTGTCATTAGAAGAAAAGATTGAAGAAACACAGGAAATTTCACGCGCCCTGCGTGAGAGTGAAGAAGAGTATAAATCCGTTGTGAATTCGGTTCAGGATGTTTTGTTTGAAATTGATATTACGGGGCGTATTACGTTTATGAATGAGGCATGGAAGACAACAACAGGGATTGAGGCCAATAATGTTTATGGTCAGGATTTGTTTAAATTCTTGCATCCTATGGACGAAGATTCTGCGCGCAATATATTCTTTGAGTTTCACAAGTTAAAAAAACGCGTGACGAAAATGTTACGCCTCCAGGTTGCGGCGGGTAAATATCACAGCATTGAATTAACGTTTTCCGTTTTGCGTCATGATGCATCAGATATTCCGCATATCATTGGAACCATCAAGGATATTGAGGATAAAAAACAGGCCGAAAAGGCATTGGATGAGGTTGAAAAACGCTATAGTAAAATTGTTGAAAATGCAGCGGGTGGGATTTATCAAATTGCCCCTGATGGGTCATTAATGAGCGGTAACCCCTCATTTGCAAATATTATGGGGTATGAAAGTGCCGAGAGCATGATTGATAAGGATTTCAATATTCGCGATATTTACACGGATATGAATGACCGTAAATTATATGAGGCTGAATTAATTAGAAATGATTCAATTCGTAATTTTGAGCTTCAGTTGCGTCATTCGACGGGTAAAATTATATGGGTCAATGAAAATGCCCGTACCGTTAGGGACGAGAGAGGCGAAATATTGTATTATGAAGGCAGTATTGAGGATATCACCCAACGCAAAGATGCGGAGATGGAATTGATTGACGCAAAGGTAAATTCAGATTTGGCATCACGTGCGAAATCAGAATTTTTGGCGAATATGAGCCATGAATTAAGAACACCACTGAATTCAATTATTGGATTTTCAGAAATCATCAAAAGCGAAGCCTTGGGCGAAATTGAACAAAGACCTTATGTTGATTACGCCAATGATATTCATACAAGTGGAACACGATTGCTAAGTGTAATTAATGAAATTTTGGGAATTTCAAAAATTGAGGCTGGTGAAAGACAATTAAATGAAACCATCGTCGATATTCAACATGTTACAAAAACATGCGTTGATTTGATGGCATCAAAAATTGAATCTCATGAGTTGATGGTAAATAATATGATTGGTGACTCAATCCCCAAAATCATTGGTGAGGAATTGGCCTTTAAACAAATCATCATGAATCTTTTATCAAATGCCATTAAATTTACACCAAACCAGGGTTCAATAACATTAACCGCGGATTATGATGGTCGCGAATTATCCCTATCCATCACCGATACGGGGGTTGGAATTGATGAGGTGGATATTCCAAAGGCGTTATCACCATTCGGTCAATTGGATAGCGCAATGTCACGTAGCAATTCAGGAACAGGACTGGGGTTAACATTGGTTGATTCTCTTATTAGATTGCATGGTGGGCGTATTGAATTGGTGAGCCAAAAGGGGATTGGAACAACAGTAACAATTATCATTCCTGAAAAACGCGTTGCCGTTAAAAAGGAAAAGAAAAAATCGGATGAGTCACAAAACGTGGCAAACATGTCTGATTATAAGAAGTAATTTTTTTACTCAAAAACACTCATGGCGATATCATAGGAAAATCCCGCACGCGCCAATTTGCCTAAATCTTTTTGTTTATCCTGAAAATCGGCATAGGGCGTTTGGCGGTATTTACCAATTTTTTTCTTTTTTGCGAATTGAAGGACGGCGTCTTTATCGTTGAATCCATTGTCAAAAAGGGCGCTCACCAATTCGGATGGAATTGATTTTTGTATCATGCGTGATTTTATTTTTGCCTTTGAAAATCCTTTGTTTTGAAAACTGTTGAACAACCCCTTGGCCAATAATTCATCATTTAAAAAACCTAATTTCTCGAAATAGGGGATAACCGTGTCACGGACATGGATTATCCATTTTTCACGGTCTTGGTCAGGATGGTCGTAACAGGATCGGTCGATTTTGCGTGTCATTACGATCAAAAAATGCGCCGATGATGCGGGGTATTTATTGAGGTAATATTCACCAGAGTTGCGTAAATATCTCTCTGATATCTTCTTGGCAAGTTTCTTTTTTGGCTGGGCATCCTTTGCGGTCATGATAATATTATAAATCAATAATCAATGGTTTGAAATAGAATGAAACATCATCAGTTCCCTCTGCGCATTTATTACGAAGACACGGACGCAGGGGGCATTGTCTATCATGCAAATTATTTGAATTTTTGCGAACGCGCACGCACGGAAATGATCCGTGATTTGGGACTAACAAACGGTATGCTTCGTAATGATTTGGGTGTTTTGATTGTGGTGCGCCATATTGATATTGATTACAGCGCAAGCGCAATTTTAGAAGACGACTTGATTGTTGAGAGTTCCGTCACAGATATTGGTCGTACATCATTCACAATGAAGCAGGTTGTGATGCGTGATGGCCTTGCTTGTGCCACATTAATTGTTAAACTTGTGTGTATCAAAACCGATTCTGGACGCCCTGTTCGAATCCCCGATATTTTAAAGGATAAAATAAAATGAGTAGTCAAAATTTCCTCCCTAATCCACTTGATCGCGCGGTTGAAGGCGCAGTCATAGAAGGCGCGCAAATTGCGCATGATTTATCCCCATGGGGATTATTTATGATGTCGGACATTGTGGTTAAGGCCGTGATGTTAATGTTGGTGTTTGCCTCAATTTGGTGTTGGGCGATTATTTTTGAAAAATTAAAAACAATGAAACTCACCAATCATCGCGCCAAAAAATTCGAGGATTCTTTTTGGTCGGGTGAACCGTTGGATAAATTATACGAACGCGTGAAGCAATCAAAACCTGACCCGATGTTGGGCGTGTTTATCGCGGGGATGGATGAATGGAAGGTTGCCGCAAGCGATCAAAAGTCAGGTAACGCCAGCCTGCAAGCTGGTCTTCAACAACGTATCGAGCGCGCAATGTCGGTTGAAATCACCCGTGCCGTAGATAAGTTGGAAAAAAACATGACGTTTTTGGCCAATGTTGGGTCATCCGCGCCGTTTATCGGTCTATTCGGAACGGTGTGGGGGGTGATGAATTCATTTACCGCGATTGCGGGGTCAAACAACACATCATTGGCGATTGTTGCCCCAGGTATTGCCGAGGCGTTGTTCGCAACGGCATTGCGGCGTCTTGCCGCGATTCCAGCCGTGATTGCGTA
>CAYGLI010000024.1:0-9569 GCA_964350795.1 uncultured Micavibrio sp. | reverse complement strand
GCGTACAATAAATTTTCATCAGATTTAAACCGATATGGAGATCGATTGGATAATTTCGCAACAGAATTCAGCGCGATTTTAGGACGCCATCTGGCACGCAGCGCCAATAAACCGCAATTCGAAAAAAAGGATATGGCTTAGGCTTGTTTGAAACCGCAGAGGCGCAGAGAGGCAGAGATGATAAGATATGCATCTGATAAAGATTTGGAATGGCTAAATAATGTTGATGACTTATGTTCTTATGAATGGAAAAAACGATGTATAGAAAATAAGGAATATATCGTTGCTATTACCGATGAAAGACATGTTGGGTTTTTACGTTTCAGTTATTTTTGGAGTAAAATTCCTTATATGGATTTAATACGAGTAAATGAGAGGCAGAGAAATAAAGGCATAGGAAAACAATTGTTTTTATTTTGGCAAAACGAAATGAAAAATATAGGTTTTCAACAATTGATGACATCATCAACCAAAGGTGAAGATGAGCCGTTGCAGTGGCATATAAAAAATGGTTTTGAAAATGTGGGCGAATTATCTTTTGGTAAATCAACGAATGACAAAGAAATATTTTTAATAAAACCTCTGTGACTCTGCGTCTCTGCGGTTGAAAAAAGGAAATAAAAATGGGTGCGAAATTAAATACTGGTAGTAGTGGACGCGGGCGGAAACGGCATCAGGCGATGTCGGAAATTAATGTCACGCCGTTTGTTGATGTGATGCTTATCCTTTTGATTGTGTTCATGGTGACCGCGCCATTAATGACTGCGGGTGTCCCCATCGATTTACCTGATTCCAAGGCTCAATCATTGAACGAGGATGATAACGCCCCTGTGGAGGTGACATTAAGTACGGAAGGGTTATTTATTGGAGAATCCGAAGTCAGCGAAGATCGTCTATTACCATTGTTACAGGCAATGACCGAAGGTAAAGATGATCGTCGTATATATTTGCGCGCTGATAAAACCCTTAATTATGGTGATGTGATGCGTATTTTGGGTGCCATCAATGCGGGGGGATTTCAAAAGGTGGCATTGATTTCCGTTGGACAATAATCCGCCACAAATCACTTGTAAAATCATGCAATGAAAAATCTGTCTTATCTCACAAAATCCATCATCTTTCACGCCCTTGTGGTGATGATTGTCAGTGGGGCGTTTTTTTTCAAACAAGATGAAATAACCGTCACGGAAACACCAATCGAGATATCGTTTGTCGCCGATGAAAAACCAGTGACGAAAGAGGAGAAAAAGCCAGAACCCGTTAAGGAAACACCACCACCGATTGAGGATAAACCCCAACCCGCGCCAAAGGCGTTGGAGCAACCCAAACCAAAACCGAAGGCGGAACCAAAAGAAGAAGTGAAAGAGAAAAAAATTGAGGCACCCAAGCCAAAGGCTGTGCCCGAAAAACCAAAGGAAAAACCAAAGCCTAAGGTAGAAGAAAAACCAAAACCCGAGGCGAAGGATGAAGAGGAAACAACAACCGATTTTATGTCGGTTCTTAAAAACCTTCAGGATTCTGACCCTGTTGATACACCAAAGGACGGCCCGAAATTAACGCAAAGCCCCGTGACCGATAGAATGACCACAGGTGAATTGGATGCGTTTCGTCGTCAATTATCAAATTGTTGGAGCATCCTTCCCGGTGCGGCAAGGGCGGAGACATTGGCGGTTAATCTAACGATTAATGTAAACCCAGACCGCACGGTGCGCGATGTTCAAATTACGGATAAGGCACGATATCAATCTGATGCATTTTTCCGCGCGGCGGCGGATAACGCAATGCGCGCCATCCAACACCCCGATTGCACGCCGTTGGATTTACCGCGTGATAAATTTAATATGTGGAAAGAAATTACGCTGAATTTCGACCCAAGCACGATGTTTTAGGTTTATTTATAATCCATCAAGCGTGCGGCGTAGCGCGCCATGAGGTCAATTTCGATGTTGATTTTATCGCCAATTTTGCGTTGCCCTAATGTTGTGACATCCCATGTGTGGGGGATGACGTTAATGCCAAATTGATTGTCATTCACCTCGTTCACGGTTAGGGAAATTCCGTCTAAGGCAACCGACCCCTTTGGTGCAATGAATTTTGCCAAATCGCGTGGTGCCTCGATAACCAAACGATGAGAGTCACCCTCGGGTGTGATTGAAATGACGGTTGCGACACCATCAACATGCCCCGACACAATATGCCCGCCTAATTCATCACCAACCTTGAGGGATGGTTCAAGGTTAATTTGTGATCCTTTTTCCCATGCGCCCAATGTTGTTTTGGATAATGTTTCGGCGGATACATCCGTGGCGAATACATGACCGTCCTTTTCAATAACGGTCAGGCAGCACCCTGCATGACACACCGATGCGCCAATTTCAATTTGTGATAAATCCAAATCGGATTGAATATAAAATCGTGGGTCACCACGGTCATTATCGACCTTTGTGACCGTTCCCATTGTTTTGATAATACCTGTAAACATACGCGGTTAGGATGCCTTTTGAATTTTTTGAAGGTCGCCCACGAATTCATTGAAATCCTCAACTTCGCGGAAGTCTTTATAGACAGAGGCATAACGGATATAGGCAACCTGATCTGTTTGGGCGAAGGCGTTCATCACCAATTCACCAATTTGTTTTGTTGTGACCTCGCCATCGCTGGACGATTCCAATTGGCGAACGATGCCATTGACCATATTTTCCAATTTCGCCGCATCGATTGGACGTTTGCGGAGGGGGGTTTTCATGGAGCGGTATAATTTTTCACGGTCAAATAATTCGCGATCGCCATTATTTTTAAGAACAATCAATTCACGCAATTGTGTGCGCTCAAACGTTGTGAAACGCCCGCCACATTCAGTGCACGACCGACGACGACGGATGGCCAAACCATCCTCGGCCTGACGGGAATCCTTAACTTGAGTATCTTCTGCGCTACAAAATGGACAATGCATAATCTGGTTTTAGCAAAGAAAGTGTGGCGTGTCGAGTATTAAGCGAGAGCAAAGCGTTTATGAATTTCTCGAGACACATTTTCTGGCATGGGTGCCTTGGTGTGTTTTTTCATTGTATCGTAACCAAGCCGAATGAAATCGATCATATCTTCGGGCAAGCCATTAAATGTATCCGTTAAAATTGTTGGGCGTGGCTTATCACCAATTGACATGATTTGAACATCATCAAAAATGCTCTTATCAGGTGAAAACATCATTGCATTATGGGCGTATATGCCACCCATTCTAAATTGTTTTTCTTTGAAACCATCATTTGCAACGACCATAACAGGGGTGTCATCGACATCATGACCACCAAATATTTCGCATCTTAATTCACCATAGGAAAAAACTTTTGCACCATTGGTGATTTGTCTTACATGCGTATTCCCAGAAATGAGCAGTGCGCCTTTTGTTATTTCGCCTATATGAGATGAAGCTGTAAACAGTCGAGCGTTAGGGCCAACAATTACTTTTGATTCAATCCCCTTGGAGGCATATCCTTCAATTACACCGCTAATTTCATCATAGCCGTCTATTCGCCCTGCATTAATTTTAAGACCTCTACCTTGCCCATGGATATTTTTTGCAGATACATAACGCCTCGCAATGATGTCACCATGGCCATAAATATCGGTCATTCCATTTCCGCCAACATGAACCTGATAAGCCTTAATTTTTGTATCATCCAATATAATTTTTCTACTAGAGTGATCATTAGACTTAATATTCGTAAGCGTTAATTCATGATCAATTAAAACATTAGAAAAGATATCGCCATTGTAAACAACAAGATTTGATCCCAAACCATCTATATCGGTTTTTAAATCACCATATACTGATAAAGTATAATTGTTTGGATCAAATTCAACCCTATGCCCTTTATTAATAAGGGTTGTCATCACCTTACTCAAATTATCATTTGAAAATTCGGTTTTTGCGGATGGGTGTGTCATAAAAAATCTCCCTAAAATATGATCTATGTCATTATTTTTAGGGAGATTATGGATTTAAATCAAGTTTATTATTTATAAATCGGGAATTTTGCGCACAGGGCTTTCACTTCGGCTTTCACTTTTGCCTCGACTTGCGCGTTACCCTCTGCACCGTTCGCGACAACACCGTCCAAAACCTCGAGGATCATATTTCCAATTTGCACCCATTCATTCTTCATAAACCCGCGTGTTGTCCCTGCAGGTGTTCCCAAACGGATACCAGAGGTCACAAATGGTTTTTCAGGGTCATTAGGGACGGAATTTTTGTTGCAGGTGATGCCCGCATGTTCCAAGGCCAAATCGGCGACTTTACCCGTGATGCCCTTGGGGCGCAGGTCAACCAACAACATATGGCTGTCCGTTCCGCCAGACACCAAATCAAGCCCACCGGCCTTTAACGTTTCGCCCAATGTGCGGCAATTATCAATCACGGCGCGTTGATAGTCTTTGAATTCAGGGCGCAATGCCTCGCCATAGGCAACGGCCTTGGCGGCAATAACATGTTCCAAGGGGCCACCTTGCAGCCCAGGGAAAACGGCGGTGTTCAATTTTTTACCTAATTCTTCGTCATTGGATAAAATCATTCCACCGCGTGGACCGCGTAATGTTTTATGCGTTGTTGTTGTGCAGACATGCGCGTGGGGTAGGGGGGATGGATAGACACCAGCGGCGATTAACCCCGAATAATGCGCCATGTCGGCCATTAAATAGGCGCCAACCTTATCGACAATTGCACGGAAACGCGCCCAATCAATGACACGCGTATAGGCGGATGCCCCCGCGATAATCATTTTTGGTTTATGTTCCAAGGCCAATGCCTCAACCTGATCATAATCAATCAAGCCCTCGGTTTCGGTTAGGCCGTAATTCACGGCGTTAAAATATTTACCTGATTGATTCACGGCGAATCCGTGGGTGAGGTGCCCACCCGCGTCCAATGACATGCCCAATATTGTGTCACCTGGATTCAAAAGCGCGAGGAAAACGGCTTGGTTGGCGTTTGCGCCACTGTGTGGTTGCACATTGGCGTAGGCACAATTAAATAATTCGCATGCGCGGTCGATCGCCAATTGTTCGGTGACATCAACATAATCGCACCCTTGGTAATATCGTTTGTTGGGGTAGCCCTCGGCATATTTATTGGTCATGACGGAGCCTTGGGCGTCTAATACGGCTTGGGATACGATATTTTCGGATGCGATCAATTCAATTTGGTCTTGTTGGCGTTGGCCTTCGTTTTTAATGGCGTCAAAAACGGCCGTGTCTGTTTCGCTTAATGGGCTTGTCCAAAAGTTTGTGTTGTTGTTCGTCATGGCGATTACTTTTTCTGCTGTGTTTGTCATTTTAAAATCTCTTTCTATTTAATTTATGCGTCATTACACGGCTTGTCCGTGTAATCCATTTCGGCGGTGTGGATTGCACGCATAAAGCGTGCAATGACGGGAAGAGGAGGATCTAAAATCATGAGCATTCTCCTGATAATTTATTCACACGGCGTTGGTGGCGTGATTTTGGATCATTTTTTCCTGCAAAGTCTGTTGTTAAAAAAGTATACAAAATATCTTCGATAGTTCGAATACCATTCAAGCTTGCTCCCACGCATAAAACATTCGCGTCATTATCAATGCGCGTATATTTCGCCATTGTCGTGTCAGAGCAAACAGCAGCACGTATATGGGTATGGCGATTGGCGGCGATTGACATTCCAATGCCCGATCGACAGATTAATAAACCTTTATCGGCAGTATTTTTTTTTATGGCATCCGCAACTTTATTCGCGTATTCGGGAAAATCCACACTCTCGGTCGAGTGCGTTCCTAAATCTATCCATTTAATATTTAAATTATCAAATACGAAGTTCTTTATTTCCTCTTTTAAATCATACCCACCATGGTCGGCGGCTATTGCAATTTTATGTATGGTTTTATTCATACATAACTATATAGCGTGATTCTGAGCAAACGCGCAAATTTCTTAGGATATTATCCCCTTCTTTTTCAAAACATATTCCAATCGTTTTAACGCATTTCGTTTTAAAAGGGATTCTGGTGATGATGCAGGGCCCGAAATTGATATTTCAGTCAGCGTTTTTGTGTCCATGGCCGTGACCTTAACCAATGACCCAATGGGCGTGAATTCAATAATGACTTCTCGGCTTAACATGACAAAAATTATAGCGCATGAATTTGAATCGCGTAATCTCTTTTTATGCTTCCTGAAACAATCATTTATCTGGATTATTTTGGCACAATCGTTTTTGCGATTTCGGGGTGTTTGGTTGCGGCGCGAAAACAATCGGATATATTGGCATTTATATTATTGGGATTGGTCACCGCGGTTGGGGGCGGAACTTTGCGTGATTTATTGATTGGGCGGACACCGATATTTTGGCTAACGAACGAGATTTATATTTTGTTATGCATCGGCACGGCGTTTGTCATGTTTGTTGGCCTTCATCATATTCAACGTATTCGTCATTATAAGGCGTTTTTATTGTGGTCAGACGCGATTGGGTTGGCGACATTCACAATTATTGGAACGCATATTGCGGTTCTGGCGGAGGTTGATTTTATCCCTGCGATATTATTGGGTGTTTCAACCGCGTGCTTTGGTGGAATTTTAAGGGATATTCTAAGCCAAGAGGTCACATTGATATTCCGCAATGAAATTTACATGGTTGCATGTATCGCGGGGTCTGTTGCCTATCAATTGGTTTATTTATCTGGGTTGGAATTTTGGGCGGTTCCTGTTGGGTTTACAACATGCCTTGTCCTCAGGGGGCTTGCGATTCAATATAGATTGAAATTACCTGGGCATAAATATTTTGAGAATTAAAAAAAGCGACCGTGAAGGCCGCTTTTTGAGATTTATATAGACAGATAATATTATTCTTTATCTTCATCAGATGTTTCGTCATCACCGCCGTTTTCAGCAGGAACTTCGGATGCTTCTGGTGCGTCTGTATCTTCGCTTAATTCATCTTCTGTAGGCTCTTCGCGTGGTTCAACAATTGTTGCTATTGTGAAATCGCGATCAGAAATAACAGGTTTTGAACCTTCAGGAAGAATAGCATCAGACATTTTCACGGCATCACCGTATTCTTTACCTTCAAGGTTAACCTCAATCATTTCAGGGATGTTTGTCGCCTGACAGTAAAGTTCAATCTCGTGACGAACCGTATTGATAATACCACGATCTTCTAGTGCAGGTGATTTGTCCTCATTGATAAAATGAACAGGAACCATAACCGCAATTTTTGTTTTCGCGGAAACACGAAGGAAATCAACATGTAAGATATTGTCCTTCACAACATGGGTTTGAACATCACGGGCAAGAACCAATTCTTTTTTTCCATCAACGTCAATATCCACCAATGTGGTGAACAGGTGACCCTTGTGGTATTCCAATGTAATTTCTTTTTCATCCAGTGTGATTGTGATGGGGGCTTGGTTATTCCCGTAAATCACGGCTGGTACTTTATTTTCGCGGCGTATTGCTCGAGCGGTCCCCTTGCCTGTCCCCTCGCGTGCTTGCGCCTGCATAGCGATATTTTTTGCTGACATTTTGTCTTTTCCTTATATTAAATTAACGGCCTCCAGGGGTGCCGTATCGAGCGTAATTAAACAGATTGGGAGATGTTTTGCAAGAAATAATTCTTATTTAAAACGATGCGCGTAATTAATACCAGCCTTTAAGGCCGTAAGTTGAACCTGAATGGCCTTATCTTTATTCATATCTGGATGATCTGGATATGCCTCGGTGATAGCAACGTGTTTGGCATGGGAATCCAAATATCCTCTCATTGTGCCTTCAATAGGTTTTGAAATTGTCATACCGTTATTGTTTGGTTTGCCAAGAATTAAGTCTTCGGGTGCAATTGGCGATATATGTGCAACATCATTCATAATCATTCGCCCAAAGGCCATTCGTGCGCTTTGTTGGCTGTTATTTTTAGGGGTGCTGAGCATTAGATAAAAACCCTGAGGGACACTTTGCCAATAATCTTCTAATTCTGTTCCATATCGGCTTGCACGGCTTTTTCTTAGTTGAATATCTCTGTCAGGTGTTTCGTGACCGTCAATTGCAATATCGAATTTTATCTTTGATGCTTCGATTGATTGCATGAACCATCGGCATTCATCCGCCCATGATTTATACCATGAAAATAAACGATTTGGGTCATGTCCATGGGCATTCCAACGATGGTCAAATTCATATGCCCATGGGCTGATACATGGATAAATCCGCATATTATTATCTTTTGAAAATTCTAAAGCATCATTTTCTAAAAAATCGAGTGCGGCATCAATTGCGCTTGGTTCGTATCCATGAACACCAGCAGTATATAAAATATTGGGTTTTCCATTTTTCGGATTGCCAATTTGAACATAGTAGAGAGGATAACGAGAACCATTTTCGGTTAAATGACCGTATTTGACCAGTTTCATTGTATCTTGGGGAAGGTCGTGTAAACGAGAAACAATATCTTTTTGATAGTCACGAACACAGCCTTTGGCAACCATATCGAAATACCAGTGAAGACGTTTTTGTGACGACCATTCTTTACCAAGATTGATTTTTTCAAAATATGACGATAAATTCATATTTTATGTATAAACAAAAACCTTATTTTTTGTCAAGTTTTTTCAAAGGAAGACTCAAAGACGCGAAGGTTTTATGTTTTGTAACCCCGTTGAAAAACGGGGCCTATACAATTTTAAATTTTAATACGATAGGCCCCGTGTCAAGCACGGGGTTACGATTAATGGGAAAAACTTAGCGTCTTTGCGTCTTCCTGTGAGAAATACTTTTAATCAAAAAGCACGGAAACCGAACGGCTATCATGTATTCTTGCCATGGCTTCGCCGATGAATTTGGCGACGCTGATTTGTGTGATTGTGTCTGATAATTTCACGGCCTCGGTCGCGGCGATGGAATCGGTTAACACCATTTCCTTGATGGGGGACGCGGTTATGCGTGCAACCGCACCACCCGATAAGACACCGTGACAGGCATAGGCGTGAACCTCGTCCGCGCCATTATCCAATAATGCCTGCGCGGCGTTGCATAATGTTCCACCGCTATCGACCATGTCATCAACCATGATACAGACCTTGCCCTTTACATCGCCGATGACGTTCATGACCTCGGACACGCCCGCCTTTTCACGGCGTTTGTCGATGATGGCCAAATCGGATGTGATTTTTTTGGCAAAATGACGGGCACGGACAACACCGCCAACATCAGGGGATGTGATAATGACCTCTCTATCCTTGGCCAGAGCCTGTAATTTAGGCAATAAAACGGGGGAGCAAATTAAATTATCAACGGGAATATCAAAGAACCCTTGAATTTGCCCTGCGTGTAATTCCATCGTTAAGACGCGGTCTGCGCCGGCGGCCTGAATTAAATTGGCGACTAATTTTGCAGAAATTGGCGTGCGTGGCCCTGTTTTGCGGTCTTGGCGTGCATATCCGAAATAGGGGATAACCGCGGTAATACGTGCGGCGGATGCCCGTTTCAACGCATCAATTGTCACAAGCAATTCCATCAAATGGTCATTGGCAGGGTATGAGGTGGAT
>CAYGLI010000023.1:0-21759 GCA_964350795.1 uncultured Micavibrio sp. | reverse complement strand
TCATTACATGGCTCGTCCGTGTAATCTACCCCTCATAAACGAGGAAAATTTTGTCGTGCTTCTTTGAATAAGCTAATGCCATTTTGATGCCTAAATGAGCGCACTCTACTTTGCATCATTTCTGCTTTTTGTTTTGCTTTTAAACCAAACATAACATGAAGATTTTTATCAGCTTCATTTAACTTCCAATCGCGTTCTAAATCATCATTAGCGCGTGATGCCAATCTAATATTTTGAATGGCAGCCTTCATTTGAATATCATCATACCAATCTCTGAATGATTGGCAGTCCATACCAACACTTTCCAATGACTGATGCATTGTAGATCTTATCAATTCTTTTAACTTCGATGAACAAGAACCTGAGCTATAAGCAAAACCAATGTCATCTAAAAATTCATCCAAAGATATTTCATCTAACTTACTTGCTGCAAGTGCATATTCCTCTTTTTTGTTCGCATTCCAATGCAATTAGAACATTGTTAAAACGAAACCTATTCCATTGTTGAATATTAGCATCATGCTTTTGCTGGTCTGTCATTTCAGGTCTTTTTAATTGTGTCATTAGTTATATTCCCTAAATATTTCAATTATATTATGTCATGTAAGTACATTTGTCAAATTTACTTCACTTCGCGTCTTTGCGCCTTCCTGTGAAAAAGAAAAATTTTAATAAACAAAAACTCTGGTGAACTCAGATTAATCGATAAAAACCCTACAAATAAGACCCCATAATTTTTTTCAAGGCTGATTTTTTGGGTTTTTTGAGGGAATCCAAATACACCTGCATTGCCTCGAATATCGCTTTTGGTACATTCACACCTGTGGCGGATTCCAACCCTTTAAATCCAGGGAATGTATTTGCCTCGCAAATTGTATATCCATCCTCGGTGAATAACAGGTCAATTCCTGCAACCTGAATATTCAACGCATCCGCTGTTTTGATTGAAATATCCGCGGCCTTTTTATCAATATTGAATTTTTCAACCTTTCCACCCTGCGAGAAATTCGCCTTAAAATCACCCGCCTTGGCCGTGCGTTGCATGGCGGCAACGACCTTACCCTCAACAATAAAAACTCTTAAATCTCTACCTTTAGAGCTTGCTACAAACTTTTGAAATATCATCAAAATATTGGGTTGGGTTTCATGAACGAGGGTCATCAAATCCTCAAATGATTTTGGATTTTCAATCAGGAAAACACCTGACCCCAACGCCCCATGCAATGTTTTCACAATCACGGGAAATCCCAATGTTTCCTCAACCAACTCAACATTAATTGGAAATTTGGCGAGCATTGTGTCGGGTGTTGGCAGGTTGCTTTCGGCCAAAATTTGGTGCGCGTGTAATTTATCGCGTACGCGTTCCAACGTATCGGCATTGTTAAATACGGGCACGCCCATGCGCTCAAACTGGCGAACAATCGCGAGCGAGAAATAGCTGTGATCGCTGTGATTAAAATAGGGAAATACGAAATCGGGAAGGTCAGTCCATTTGCCATCGATAATAATTTGTGTTTTCTTTTCCTGAGTCACCAACAGGTCGAATTGATGCGGTTTAAAGGCCTTGACCTCAATCCCCATCTTTTCACCCTCGGATAAAAAACGACGCATCTCGAACGCTAAATCAGCCGTCGAATCGATATCATCCCCGTATAGAATCCAAACCTTCATGAGTTACCCTGCAATTCTTTTATTATTATTGTTGTGTTGCATCATTGCACGGACATTACTCCGCCATCACGAAAAAGTCAAATAATCTACCACTCCCCAATATTGTCCATGGATGCCCATGGTTCTTGTGGCTCTAAACGGTCACCTTCTTGTAAAATTTCGATGGAAATGCCATCTGGTGACCTGACAAACGCCATGTGTCCATCGCGTGGAGGGCGATTAATTATGACGCCACCATCCATTAATTTTTGACAAGTGTCATAAATATTTTCAACACGGTACGCCAAGTGCCCAAAATTACGGCCGCCCGTGTATGTTTCCCCCGCCTCACCATCCTTTGGCCAGTTATAGGTTAACTCCAATAATGGCGCCTTGCGCTCGCGTGCCAACTCTTCATCTTCGGGTGCACATAGGAAAATAAGGGTAAATCGTCCTTTTTCATTGTCCATACGGCTGAATTCTTTTAACCCCATGAGATTACAGTAAAAATTGAGTGATTCATCAATATCCTGAACCCTCACCATTGTGTGTAAATACCGCATATCATGCATCCTTTCTTGATTAATTAATGATCATCACCATAATAGAGATATGAGCGGTGCACCAGAAATCAATGTCGAAATTCCAGAGATAAATATCGCAAGCGTGCAAAAGGCTGCGGAAAATTTTTGGCAATCCAGTTTGGATTTCACGATGGATTCATCCTTATGGATTCCAACAATTGTTATCATCGTCGCGATGGCGTTTGGGACATTAATGCGCACTATTTTGCGTCCTAAACTGATTCAATTGATTGAGAAATTCAAAGTATCCTATCGGATGCATATCATTTTAAAAAACCTGACAAAGCTCTCACTTCAGGTTTGCGCTCTCACATTTATATTAATTGCTGAGGCTATATGGGTGGCGTTTATCCCCGAGGTCGATACGACAATTTTGGATGGCGCATCCAAATTATTAATTGCGTGGATTTTAATTCGTATGATCGCGCAGGTGATTGAGAACAGCTTTACACGGCAAATTGTTGCCATGATTGGATGGATCATCGCCGCCCTATCTATCCTTGATGTTATGGATGAAACAAAGGCGACATTGGATGCCGTTGGGATGGATTTTGGCGATTTCCGATTATCCCTTTTGACCGTTATCAAATTCACCATTGTTATTTTTATCTTGCTCACCGCCACAAAATTATTATCAAACACGGCGGAACGCAGCTTGCAAAAAGCAACCGATTTAACCCCCTCCGCCCGCGTGTTGTTGGTTAAGGTTATCAAGGTCATCCTGATTGCCCTTGCCATTTTAATTGGTGTGACAACCGCTGGAATTGACCTATCCGCACTTGCAATATTTGGTGGGGCGCTTGGTCTTGGTATTGGTTTTGGTTTGCAAAAGGTTATCTCCAACCTGTTTTCAGGGATGCTCCTTTTGATCGATAAATCCATTAAGCCAGGTGATGTGATTGAACTTCGCGGTGAGGCTGGTGTTTTTGGGTGGGTGTCACAACTCTCCGCCCGATACGTCTCGATTGTTACACGCGATAACAAAGAATACTTAATTCCTAACGAAGATTTTATTACACAGCCTGTTATTAATTGGTCGTACACCGATAAAAAAATCCGTGTCGAAACAAAATTCGGTGTTGATTATAAATCAGATCCTCATTTGGTTAAAAAGCTGGCTATCGAGGTGGCATCAAAGACAAAACGCGTCGTTGCCGAACCCAAGGCCGTCTGCCATTTGGTTGAATTTGGCGACAGCTCGCTCAATTTCGTCCTGCGTTATTGGATTGAAGATGCCGAAAACGGTGTAACCAACACCAAGGGCGACGTGATGATTGGCCTATGGGATATCTTTAAAGAGAATAATATTGAAATCCCATTCCCACATCGGGTGTTAATTGATAAGCGGGATTAAAGAACAAGCTGTTTTTTGTACTTAATTTCCAATGACTGACCTGATGTCTCGTATGATGTTGGCGCATTTTTTTGCTTTAAAATAGCAACAGGGGTCATTAAAACAATTCCCGCATTATAAAACGCAAAACCCGCCAAACCCATTTTATTACAATTACGGCGATAACGACAATCACCTTTTAACTCTTGAAGATGACTATTATCATTTCCCGCAATCAATTTCCCAGGCCCTGTTATACCAGGTAAAAGTTGATGTCGCCTCCTAACACATGAAATTTCATCATTAATAACATGCGGGCGTGGCCCAACAGTTGACATTTCACCACGTAAAACATTTGCAAACTGTGCTAGTTCATCAATTTTCCATTTCCTCAATTTTGCACCAATTGGCCCCAACCGTTCCGCATCTGGTAAAAGAGCTCCAGTGGCATCCCGCTTTTGACTCATTGTTTGTAACTTTACAATAGGGAATTTTTCACCGTTTTTTCCAACACGCCATTGATAATAAAAGAAATCACCACCTGTTTCCGCCTGAAGAGCATCTCCATATTTTTTCTTTGCTAAATAGAGCGCGAATACTCCCACATTTCCCGCTACAATATCAAATGTACGGCGACATGCATCTTTGGATTTTTGTCCGTACCAAAAGTTGTTAACTCGCGACTGAAACAGAATAAGATTTTTGTTTTTCATGATAAATTAATACCATAATAAATTAACTTTAGTCAATTTATATATTCATATTAAAAAACCACCCTTGAGGGATAAGGGTGGCTTTAACTGATTAAACTCTATTATATGGTTGGTTATGCGGCTTTTGCAATATTACCCTGAGCGTTCGTCATTGCGCTTTCACCATCCATAATCGCCGATATGGCGTGAATAGTTGATGCAATGCGCACCGCCGTTTGAATTTGCGCCTTTATAACACCATGGTCAACCAATTGCTTTTCATGGGCATCAATGCACATACCACACCCATTTATGGCGGATACGGCCAGTGACCATAATTCAAAATCAATTTTATCAACCCCTGGATTACCAATCACATTCATGCGCAATTTTGCCGGCATCGTCATATAATCTTTTGACGTTGCAATATGAGCGAAACGATAATAAATATTATTCATCGCCATAATCGCCGCCGCGGATTTTGCACCATTTAAGGCCTCGGCTGAAAGATGATTTTCTGCCTCTGCATTAATATGCGCAATCACGGTTTCATTGCGACCCGCAAGTGCACAGGCCAAAAATGTTCCCCATTTTTGTTGATCGTTCAAATCCTCTTCATTCGCCAGAGACCCCAAATTTAACTTTAGGTCTTTAGCGTAATCAGGAACCATGTTTTTTAAATCATTTAATGACATGGCTTATGCCGCAATCTTTGTTGGTGTTGTATCAACAAAATCACCACCGACGGGGCGATTACATGGGCATAACTCATCCGATTGCAATGCATCCAAAATACGAAGGATTTCCTTTGGATTACGACCAACATTCAGGTTGTTAACAGACACATGTTGAATTTCACCATGTGGGTCAACAATGTATGTGGCGCGGTATGCAACACCAGAATCTTCACGAATACCCAAATTATCAATCAATGTTCCGTTTGTGTCGGCAAATGACCATTGGTTTAATTTATTCAAATCCTTGTGGTCGCGACGCCATGCCAACTTACAAAATTCATTGTCTGATGACCCACCGAGAACAACCGCGTCACGGTCTGCAAAATCATCATTCAAACCTGCAAATTCTGCAATTTCCGTTGGGCATACAAATGTAAAATCCTTTGGATAGAAATACCAAACTTTCCATTTATCCGCGAATGAATCGCCGTTTAAAATTTCAAACGCGCTCACGCCATTCTCTTCATGGTTTTCAAATCCTGGCTTAACACCTGTGACTTCAAATTCTGGGAATGTATCCCCTACTCCTAACATCATTTTTTACTCCTTTGGTTTCGTTTAATGATATCTAGTTATCGCAGATTCAAATGGCACAAATCCAATTGAGTTTTTCATTATTTACAATTGATTTTTTCAATATTAAATACTATATATAATTCATGTACTCAATAAAAAATCTTCAATACCTCATCGCAGTGGCGGATAAAAGATCGTTTTCCAAGGCCGCGGATACATGCAACGTCACACAATCGACCTTATCATTAGGGATTAAAGAATTAGAACGCCAAATGGGTTTACAATTGTTTGAGCGATCCCGAAAAAATATTATTCCCACCCCTGCAGGTACAAAAGCCATTATCCATGCGCGTGATATTTTATTAAAACAAAAAACCATGTCGGATGACATTGAATCATTATCTAATCCAAATGCAGGGCCATTACGTATTTGTGTTATTCCAACGATTGCTCCCTATTTTCTACCTCAATTTTTGCCCGAAATGGAAAATAAATTTCCTAAATCAACTATTCAAATTGCCGAGGATACGACCGAAATTATTCTAAAAAAAATCCGTGAAGGCCATATGGATTTAGGATTATTGGCCTTTCCAATTGACGTTAATGATTTAGAACATAAAGTATTATTTGAGGAGGATTTTGTCGTTGCAACTCACAAAACCTCCAACTTAAAAACAATTGATACTGTGCACGACTTAAACGATCAAGACCTCCTCCTTCTCCGCGAAGGGCACTGCCTTAAGGATCATATTTTAAGCGCCTGCAAATTACCCAAGGCACGCCAAAATCAATTTTTTGAGGCGGATTCTTTGCAAACATTATTGGCCATGGTGAACCAAGGATACGGCATAACCCTGCTCCCCGAAATGGCCATCAAGGCCAATATTACGGCATCATACCCCAATGTTAAATTAATTCGGTTTAACGGCGTTGCGCCAAAACGTCAGATTGGAATTGTGTGGCGCCGAACCGATTTACGGCATGAATTGTTTTTGAATAGAGTTTAGAAACAAACCTAAATCTGTATTAATAGTATCTGCTGTTTTAATGCAAAAAACCGCTCGATCGACATTATCTTGTGTAATGGATTCTATATCAACACTATATAATGGATCGCAAACATGACTCATCAAACCACTATTATGCGCAATCACATCTTTTTTCACCGGAAACATGATTTCAAAGGAGGATAGTAACGTGGACGTCGTTTCATAATTAACAACCGCCATTTTTGTGAAGTGCCACTTGCATGTATCCGACTCAAGTCCATCTTGCTGACACACAAAAAATGCATCATTAGTAACCTTTTCCATTGATCCACCTTGTATTTTCAATTGTTCTGCAAGGTTTTTTAATTGAATTTCCGTTTGGCCTAGGTTTTGATCATTCGTTTGTGATGATTTTGGAAAATTTGGCTCTGTTGAACAACCCGAGGCAAATGCGAATGCCATTAATGATAATGTTATTTTTTTCATTATTATACTCCCTGTTTTTTTATAACCTATAGCAACATTTAAAATATGTCAATTTTTATTTTCCTGTTGATTTATAACCATCAGATACAGTATTTATAACCGCATGACATGGACAGTTGCCGCACTTTATAAATTCACACATATTGATAACCGCGAAGCCCTACAGGCCGATTTGAAATCACGTGCGATTGAATTGGGTGTTTATGGCTCCCTTCTTATTGCCCACGAAGGAATCAACGGCACCATTTGCGCCCCCACCAAATCCGCCATGCATGATATGATTGATTATATCCTCAAACATGTTGGCGAGGATGAAATGGAGTTGAAATATTCAACGGCCTCCCTGCGCCCTTTTCGTCGGATGAAGGTTCGCCTGAAAGATGAAATCGTGACATTGCGCCAAAACCATGTTGACCCAACAAAACAAAAAGGCGTTTATTTAACGCCACGTGAATGGCATCAAATGTTGTTGAACAACCCTGATATGCCCGTGATTGATACACGCAATGATTATGAAACAGAAATCGGTACGTTCCGCGGTGCGCTTGATCCAAAAACAAAGGCATTTACTGAATTTCCAGATTTTGTTCAAAAAAATCTCAATCCCGATCATAATAAAAAAGTCGCCATGTTTTGCACGGGTGGCATTCGATGTGAGAAAGCATCTAGCTATATGCTCGCCGAGGGATATGAAACGGTTTATCACCTCAAAGGTGGTATCTTGAAATATCTTGAGGAAATCCCAGCCGAGGAATCACTATGGAATGGCGAATGCTATGTCTTTGACCACCGTGTATCGGTTGGGCATGGATTGGCCGAGGGCACATATGATTATTGTTTTGGATGTGGATTCCCCGTGAATGCCAAGGACAAGTCGCACGCATCATTCGAACAAGGGATATGTTGTGCGCGATGCATCGATGATTTAACGCCTGAAAAAAGACGCGCCCTAACCGACCGTCACAATCATTTCAAGGCAACACAACAAGGCGTTGCGTAATTAAAAAAGCCCCGTGGGATGAACGGGGCTTTTAGAGTGGGAGGGGAAAATTAATAGGATTTAATATTCGTCTTTAGAATCTTTGTCCTCTTTATATTTCTTCATTTTATCCTTCATTTTGCCTTTGGCGTCTTTCATTTCATCTTTGGAAACAAAGCCATCGCCGTTGGCATCCATTTTCGTGAATTTTTCTTCATGTTTCGCCATGAATTCAGCCTTGGAGACTTGGCCATCACCGTCTGTATCAACGCGCTCCATCATCTTACCTTTATTGCCATGATCACCATGGTTGTCGGCCATTGCGGCTGTTGCCCCAATTGATAATGCGCTAATTGCGACGGCGGCTAAAAATAATTTCTTCATGTGTGTAATCTCCTTTTGTTTGGTTACAATGAATAGGATATGCATGAAACAAGGCAAAAAAAAGACCTCTATGAGGCCTTTTTAAATCACTTATTTTTTCTTTGTTGATGTTTTAACAGGCAATTGCTTTCCATCTTCAATAAACAAATGCACATCGCGTTGCGGGAATGGAATTCCTATGCCAGCCTTGTCCAATTCCATTTTTATTTTTTTTGTCAGCTCCCAACGAATTGGCCAAAATTCATCCGTTTTAACCCATGGACGCACGACAAAATCAACCGATGACGCCCCTAATTCCATCACTTCAACCACTGGTGCGGGATCATTTAAAACACCCGTCTGGTCATTTAAAATTTTCATGAGTAATTTTTGTGCTTTGGGCAAATCCGCATTATATGAAACGCCAATAACCAAATCAATACGGCGTGTTGCATTGGCGGTGTAATTAATAATCACATCTGTTGTAATATTGCCGTTTGGAATTATGACAGACCGGTTATCTGGTGTTTTCAAAGTCGTTGTAAAGATTGAAATATCCTCAACCGTTCCTGCTGTTCCGCCCGCCTCAACATAATCGCCTTTTTTGAAAAACCCGAATAGGATAATGAGAAAACCCGCCGCGAAATTGGATAACGATCCCTGCAAGGCCAAACCAATCGCCAAACCAGCCGCCGCAATGGCCGCAGCAAAGGATGTTGTGTTCACACCCAATTGCGATAGAGCGGCAATGATAACAAAAACAAATCCGATACCTGTTAGGATATTGCCCAAGAAACCGATTAAGGTTACGTCCATCTTAGTTTTACCAAGCCCACGTTTTACGGTACTCACAAGGCGTTTTACAACCCATTTACCGACCCAAAAAATGATAAGCGCATAGAGAATTCTCAAGCCATTCGCAACAATCAATTCGGATATACCTGAATAATCATAATTTCGTAATGTTTCTAAATTCCACTCATTAATTGGCGGAAGATCAACGCCGAGTGTGTTTTCCACTGATACCTGGTCTGTCATTTTGTTTTTTCCTTCAAATGTTTTATGATTGCCCTATTGATAACAAATCACACAGGATAATCAACATGCAACATCAGACACTCCCCGATAATTTATGGATTCGTATTCTCATCGGAATGTTTTTTGGGGTCATCATTGGACTTTATGCCGATATCCCCGATAAATATATGCCATGGGTGGCATTGCCGGGTGATTTATTTATCGCGGCATTGAAAATGGTGATTGTGCCATTGGTTTTATCATCTGTTATACTAGGCATTGCGGGGGCAGGGTCACTGTCGTATTTAAAATCAATGGGGGTTCGCCTTATCCCCTATTTCGTCATGACAACGGCGATTGCAATACTCATTGGCCTGACAATTACATCGATTGTTCAACCAGGGCTTGCCGTTGATCAATCATTGCTGGCACCAAGCGAACCCGTCACAACACAAACGTTAAAAGACCTAACAGTTCCAGACCGCATCATGAATATGGTGCCCGTAAACCCCGCCGAGGCACAATTAACAAAAAACATGCTGCAACTGGTCATCCTTGGTATTATTGTTGGAATTTGCATTTTGACATTAAAAACAAAGGCCGTAAAAACATTCCGTGACGTCTGCGAATTTGCACAAGATGCCTGTATGGTTGTTGTGGGATGGGCAATGTTTATCGCACCCGTTGCTGTTGCGTCATTGATGATTCAGGCGATTAGCAAAATGGGGCTATCCGCCCTATCATCCATGGCACTCTATGTCGGGTGCGTGATTGGCGGGCTGTTATGCATGGTTATCGTTTATATGATTATCGTCTATGTCGTTGCCAAACGATCACCATTACAGTTTTTAAAGGACATCCGAAGCGCGCAAATTGTTGCGTTTTCAACATCCTCATCCCTTGCCACAATGCCTGTGACATTATCAGTTGCCGAAGAACGCCTTAAAACATCCGATGATGTGCATGGATTTGTTGTGCCATTGGGCGCGACAATCAACATGGATGGAACGGCCATGTATCAGGCCGTGGTCGCCCTCTTCCTTTGCCAAGTGTTTGGCATTGATTTATCTATGGGTGAAACCGTGATATTGGTCGTCACAACAATTGGCGCATCAATTGGCACGCCTGGCCTTCCTGGTGTTGGCGTTATCGTTCTTGCAACAATATTAAGCACGATTGGTGTTCCGCCCGAAGGTGTCGGCATGATTTTGGCCGTGGATCGATTGCTGGACATGTGCCGTACCACAATTAACATCACAGGTGATTTAACGGCCACCGTCGTGATGCAACAATGGATGCATGGGAAATAATTTGTCATTCTGAGCGTAAGCGAAGAATCTCTGCCTAATCAAAAGAGATCCTTCGTCGTTTCACTCCTCAGGATGACAAGAACAATAACAAAACTTCGCGTGACTTTGCGTGACTTTGCGTTTAAAAATTGAACCCATGATATTTAATTTACCAAACAACCTAACATTACTGCGCATTGCGCTCATTCCCCTTATTGGTATGTTGATGTTTATCCCAACCTATTGGGCGGCATGGGGTGCGCTTGGCCTTTATACCGTTGCTTGTGTGACGGATTGGTTGGATGGATATATCGCCCGCCAACGTAACATTTCATCCGCCTTTGGTCGATTTCTTGACCCGATTGCCGATAAATTATTAATCGCCATTTTGTTGGTTTTATTCGCAGGGTTAGACCGTTTGGATGGATGGTGGATTTTACCCGCCTGTATCATTATGTTCCGCGAAGTCCTTATCGCAGGGCTGCGCGAATTTTTAGGGCCTCAAAATATCGTTATCCATGTTTCAAAATTGGCCAAATGGAAAACAACATCGCAAATGATTGCCATGGGATTTTTGGTTGTTGGGGATTTTGGTAATATCATCCTGCCCCACACCGTTTTAATTGGGCAAATTTTATTGTCAATTTCGGCACTATTGACCGCGGTCACGGGATGGGATTACCTTAAACAAGGCATCAAGGCCATTATTGATTTAGAGAAGAAATAAATATTATGCTCGATAAAATCGCACTTCCCATCCTTCATCTAATCGACCCTGAAAAGGCACATGACCTGACCATCATTGCGTTAAAATCAGGGGCATTAACCAAACATACAAAAAAATCAGATCCCGCGCTTGGGTTATCATTATTCGGACGTGTCTTTCCAAACCCCGTTGGTTTGGCCGCGGGATTCGATAAAAACGCCGAAACCATGGATGCCATGTTGGGATATGGATTTGGTTTTGTCGAGGTGGGCACTGTCACCCCACACCCACAAGACGGCAACCCAAAACCACGCGTCTTTCGTGATAAAAAATCAAAATCAGTGATCAACCGCATGGGCTTTCCTAATTTAGGTGCAGACGTCTTTGAGGGAAATTACAATGATTTCCGCATGGCGGGCGAAAACGCACAGGGTATTGTCGGCATTAATGTTGGTAAAAACAAAGATCAAGATGATGCCTTGGCTGACTATGTCGCGCTTGTCCATCGATTTGGAAAATATGCCGATTATTTAACGATTAATATTTCATCCCCCAACACGCCAGGGTTGCGCGATTTACAAGACCCTGAGGAATTATTACCATTCCTGCGCCAATTGGTGATTGTCCGTAACGCACGGTGCAAAACACCCTTATTGGTTAAACTTGCCCCTGATCTGACCGACGACCAATGCAAGGCGATTGCCCATTGCGTCATGGAATCAGGCATTGATGGATTGATTTTAACCAATACGACATTAGATCGCCCAGATTTTTTACCCGAAGAATTTCGCGCAGAAAAAGGCGGCTTAAGCGGCAATGTCCTTCAGGATAAATCCTTAAATATCATTCGCACATTTTATAAGGAAACAGGTGGCGCATTGCCCATTATTGGCGCGGGCGGCGTGGATAACGCCGAATCCGCCTATGCAAAAATTAAGGCCGGCGCGTCATTAATCCAACTCTATACGGCCCTCATTTACCAAGGGCCAAGCGTGGTGAATAAAATTAATAAAGGTTTAGTTGAATTATTAAAAGCCGACGGGTTTGAAACCATCGGCGAGGCGATTGGGAAAGATGTTTAACGTCATTTAAACTTAGGTGGTTCCAAACCTTCTGTTTGTGCTTTTTTGCGCGCTAACTTTCTAGCTCTTCTGATTTCTTCAGCTTTTTTACGAGATTTTTTCTCTGATGGTTTTTCAAAATGCTGTTTTAATTTCATCTCACGAAACGCGCCCTCTTTTTGCAATTTCTTTTTTAATACACGGAGGGCTTGATCAACATTATTATCTCTGACTTGTACAAAGGCTATTGTAGGTTTATTACTTTTCATTTTATTTTCTTTAATATTATTTACGAAACTTAATTTAGACGTATTAGTGACAATGGTCAAGCGACCTTGACATCAAACGCCGCGGAAATCAATTTTTGCGTGTATTGCGTTTGTGGATTATTGAATATTTCATAGACATTGCCCTGTTCAACAACCACGCCATCCTTCATAACAATCACACGATGTGACAATGCCTTCACCACACGCAAATCATGGGAAATGAAAATATACGATAATCCGTCCGTGGCCTGTAAATCACGTAACAATTCCACAACCTCGGCCTGAACCGACATATCCAATGCCGATGTTGGTTCATCCATCACAATTAATTTAGGCTTTAAAATCAATGCCCGCGCGATTGATATGCGTTGGCGTTGTCCACCCGAAAATTCATGTGGAAATCGGTTGCGCGTTTCGGGGTCTAAACGTACCTTTGTCATGGCCTCAATCACCATGGCATCACGGTCTGATTTTGTGAGTTTGGGAAAATGAATATTTAATCCCTCGCTGATAATATCGGCAACACTCATACGTGGTGACAACGCCCCAAACGGGTCTTGAAAGACAATTTGAATATCGCCACGTAATGGCTTGATTTCACTTTCTTTTAATGACGCAATATCACGCCCCATAAAGACTATTTTTCCCATCTGTGGATTGAGCAAACGCAGGATTGAAAATCCAAGTGTCGATTTTCCTGATCCGCTCTCCCCCACTATCCCCAATGTTTCTCCTTCGGATACAGACAATGACACATCATTCACCGCCTTCACATACCCATCAATTTTCCCAAAGAAATTTTTGGATTTCGGATAATGCATCGACAGGCTTTCAACATTTAAAATCACCTTGCTATTTGCAGGCAGAGCCTTCACCCCCCCCTTTGGTTCGGCATTAATCAACATCTTTGTATAATCATGCTGTGGCGTGGCGAACACATCCACCGTTCGGCCTTGCTCAACCAATTCACCTTGTTTCATCAAGGCAATGCGTTGTGAAAATTTTTGAACAATTGTTAAATCATGGGTGATGAGCAAAATTGCCATGCCCATTTTATTTTGCAAATCTTTTAACAATTCCAAAATTTGTGCCTGAATTGTCACATCCAGCGCGGTTGTGGGTTCATCGGCAATTAAAATGTCTGGTTCACACGCCAGCGCCATTGCAATCATCACCCGTTGGCGTTGCCCGCCCGATAATTCATGAGGGTATGCACCAAGGCGGTCTTTTAATTGCTCCAACCCAACCAAATCCAACAATTCAGTAACACGCGTAATACGTGCGCCTTTATCAAATTGCGTATGAATTTTTAAAGATTCCGTTATTTGCCGCCCGATTGTATGAAGCGGGTTGAGCGATGTCATCGGTTCCTGAAAAATCATGGCGATTTCATTGCCGCGCACATGGCGCAATGTTGGTTCGTCCGCATCAATCAAATTATGCCCATGGCGATATTTGATAACACTGCTCTCACCATATTTTGCGTTGGATGATAATAATTTTAAAACCGAAAGCGCGGTCACGGATTTCCCTGATCCACTCTCTCCCACCAATGCCAATGTCTCACCCTTCCGCAAGTCAAAGGACACATCCTTCACGGCATGAAAAACGTCCCCTTCACCCATTTGAAAATCAATAGAGAGGTTTGTAACCGATAAAATAGGTGAATTGTCTTTCATATTCTCATGGTAAGGCGTGCCTGATTATCAGACAAGCTCAATCTTGAACCTTGAAATATATTTGCTTTCTTAAAAACATCAAAACAATCACCTATTAAATAAACCACCTCATGTTTTTTAACGCTATCATACCCCTGTCGAACCTGGTGAAATCCTAAATTGGCGAATGATTTTCGACTTTGTTTATTGTGCCTTGCAACCTTTGCCATCATGGTCATACGCCCTACGTTAACTGAGACCTCAGCACATAAACCAAGTAATTCTCGTGACAATCCCTTGCCCTGTATTTCAGGGGTAACCATCAACCCCTGAATAACAGAAACCTTTTCATGATTAACCAAACTCATTGGATACCCCTTAAGGTTTCTATCAAACGCAATATTATTTGGATATTGATCAGGAAACACCATCATTGCCGACGCAACAAGTTGACCGCCACGACGCAAGCCCAGCAATGGCATGTTATATTTCAAATGATTAGAATAAGTAAAAGCATCCCTGAATTTAAAGGTACGTTGCGCCTCTATAGCCAAACTCTCAACGATCATGGTTTGTACCTGTAAAATTTCGTTTACATCATTATGGCCTAAGTGTGCCATATGGTTAAATTTGGTAGTAATATAGTTCATTTTCTGCCTGAATTTCAAATTTTATTAATTTGGAGATGGCAGAAAATTTATGCACGCGTTCTACCTACGACTTTTGATGAGGTCGTCGACTTCGTCGCATTCTAAATAGGATATATGTTCCGTTATTCATATTTTTTATTAAACAATATACTAGGTGTTAAAAGCAAGCTTTTTATTTATGCCTTTAATTTCCTCTCAACCAATTCTGCCATATATTCGATGGTGGTTGGCAAAACATCATCATTAAAATCATATTTCGGATTATGCAACCCTTGATCATGAGGCGATTTGGCATCACCTGTTCCTTGCCCGAACCAGATATAGGCACCGGGGCGGTCTTTTAACATTGATCCAAAATCTTCGCCACCCATACATGGATCAACATTACGCTCAACATTATCTTCACCCAAAAGTGATGCCGCGACATCCGCACAAAATTCTGCTTCGACCGCATCATTAATTGTTGGGTCAATATGGGGAATAATTTCAATATCGCATGTTGCGTCATTCATCGCACAAATGGATTTAGCTAATTTTTCTAATTTTCTTTGAATGTTATCGCGAACATCAAAATCAAACGTGCGAATTGTTCCCTTAATTTTACATGTCTCAGGGATAATATTGCTTGCCCCCTCGCCTGAATGTAAATCTGTGAAACTCAAAACTGCCGCCTTCACGGGATCTGTCATACGCGAGATAATTGTTTGAGCCTGACAGATAAATTGCGCCGCAATCATAATTGGGTCTATGCACGCATCAGGGCGCGCCGCGTGGCCTCCGCGTCCTGTAATAATAACATTAAATTCATCAACAGACGCCATAAATGGCCCAGGACGAATATAAGCCTTACCCATTTTATTGTATGGCCAATTATGCAACCCATAGACCGTGTCACATGGAAAATCATTAAACAAACCATCGGCAATCATTTTATCGGCACCGTGTCCGCCCTCTTCCGCAGGTTGAAAAATCAAATGCGCCTTACCGTCAAAATTTTTGGTTTCTGATAGATATTTCGCCACCCCCAATAATGTCGCCGTGTGCCCATCATGTCCGCAAGCATGCATCACACCCTTAATTTTTGATGCCCAAGGTTGTTTTGATTCCTCGGTTAAGGGCAGAGCATCCATATCGGCGCGTAGTCCAATTGTTTTGCCCGATGTATTCGTATTGCCCTCAATCGTGGCGACAATACCGTAACCGCCGTAACCGTCCTTGTACGTCACACCCAATTCATCCAAACGGGATTTAATAAAATCATGCGCAAATTTTTCTTCGTGCTTAATACCAGGATTCATATGAAGCTCGCGCCTCCACCCCGAAACGGTTTCTTTCATATCAGCAATTGAATTTCGTTTTGTCATTTTCTTATCTTTCTAATTTTTAACCTTGTAAATACTTTGTCTTCCCCGCCCCCGTGCGGGAATCTGGAATCAACGGCATATATCTTCGTACAAATCTTTCCAATCAGGATTCATTTCTTCAATCACTTTCATTTTCCATGGACGAGGCCACCTCTTCAACCTTTTTTCTTTTCGCGCCGCATTCTCATAATCTTCAAACACCTCGTAATAGGCGAGCATTTTAATATTATGCTTTTTTGTAAACCCATCAACGACTTCATTTTTATGTTCCCAAATACGCTTAGGTAAATTACTAGTTAGCCCCGTATAAAATGTACTATTTCTGGCTCTTGTCATCAAATAAACATAGAATTTTTTCTTCATCGTTGGTTTCTCCGGATCCCCGCACGGAGGCGGGGAAGACGCTTATAACAATATATCACTATCTATAACTGGTGCACCCAAACCCAAATGCTTATAGGCCTTGTCCGTCACGGTGCGACCACGTGGGGTGCGTTGGATTAAACCTTGTTGTAGCAAATATGGCTCTATCACATCTTCCAAAACATCACGTTGTTCGGATAAGGCCGCGGATAATGTGTCCAACCCAACTGGTCCGCCCTTATAATTTTCAATGATAACACCCAAATATTGGCGATCCATATTATCAAGACCATGCCCATCAATATCCAATTGCCCTAACGCCTTGTCGGCAATATCCGAAGTAATCACATTAACATTCGCAACCTGTGCAAAATCGCGCACTCGGCGGATTAAACGCCCCGCAATACGCGGCGTACCACGGCAACGCCCTGCAATTTCCGCCGCGCCACTATCATCTAAAATCACATTCAACAGTGATGCCGAGCGCATAATAATTTTTTGCAATTCATCTGGCGTATAAAATTCCAACCGCAATGGTATTCCAAATCGATCCCGCAAGGGGTTACTCACCATTCCAGACCGTGTTGTTGCGCCAATTAATGTAAAGGCAGGCAATTCAATTTGAACTGATCGCGCCGCAGGACCTTCACCGATCACCAAATCCAACTTTCCATCTTCCATCGCGGGATATAAAATTTCCTCTACCGCTGGGTTTAGGCGGTGAATTTCATCAATAAACAAAACATCATGATCTTGCACATTGGTTAAAATCGCCGCCAAATCACCAGCGCGCGCAATAACTGGACCAGAGGTCATTTTGAATCCAACCCCCAATTCCTTTGCGACAATTTGCGCCAAGGTTGTTTTCCCAAGCCCGGGTGGGCCATGCAATAACACATGATCCAAGGCTTCTTTCCGTGCCTTTGCCGCGGCAATAAATACGCTTAAATTCGCCTTTAATTGTTCCTGCCCCGTAAATTCGGCCAATGATTGTGGGCGCAAGGCGGGGTCTTCGCGTTCGCCATCCAATAATTGTGTTTCTAATTCTGCTTCTCTGTTCATAATTTCAAATCTCTAATCACGGCATTCATATCCGTTTTCATGTAAATATCATTATGCCCTGCATCATCGAAAATCAGAATATCTTTCTGCCCCTTATACGCATCAAATAATTGATGCCCAAATCTCGGTGAAACAGTTCTATCTCGCGCCCCATGGATGACAACCAACCGAGAACCAATATTATTTATTTTTGCGATATTGTCATAGCGATCGCGCAATAAAAGACCAAAAGGAATAATTGGCAATTTTGAATAGGCGACATCACCCAAGGATGAAAATCCTGCCTCTATAATCAACGCCCGCTCATCATATTCCGTTGCCATTTGAACCGCCGTGCCCGACCCAATTGATTCACCATAGATGTAGAGTACGGCAGCAGGAAAATCAGTGAGTGTTTTATCAATAATAATGCGCCCCGCCCTATAAAACGAATTCTCACTTGGCTTTCCGTCATTTGTTCCATAGGCAGGATATTCCGCCAACACAACATTAAACCCCGCATCACGCCAAAATGATGCTTTCCACGCGCGATGGATCGCCATCCCCGCATTCCCATGGAAATAAATTAATGTTTTGTTTGATATATTTTCTGACGGAAGATAAAGCCACTCAAGGCCTTTATCAGAAACAACGGTCGCATTGATTTTATCAAGGTCATTCTGATTATACGCCTCTATTGTTTGAGGGTGATAAATAAAAAATCCCTGAAGGAAAAAAAGAATGATTAGAAATCCAATATATCCAATCAATGCATCGCGTAATATTTTTTTATAATTCATATATGACTTCAATTTAAACCACTCGTCATTAAAGGAAAAGGTCGATTATAACCCTCTGTAAAAATTGAGGATTCACATGTGCACATAAATTCGGTAAAATAAATATGAGGCATGATTCGTATGCCGTCCCTCTTATCTCTTTTAATCAGGCTGCTGATGACCCTATATAAAAAAGAAAATATAAAAACACAAATTGATTGTCGTTTCGCCAATCTTGGATCACCGTCTCGTGTTTTTGCCGTTCCATCCATTCATGGTGACCTTCATAAACTCAATATTATTCATGAAAATATTTATAATGACTTTCGCCCTGGCGATCGCTTGGTGTATTTGGGGAATTATACAGGTTACGGCCAACATTCCCGTCAAACGATTGACGCCTTATTAAGTTTTCGTCGGTGTTTGCTTTCTATCTCTGGCGTCATACCAACCGACATCACCTATATTCGGGGCACTCAGGAAGAAATGTGGCAGAAATTAATGCAACTCCAATTCGCGCCAAACCCCGACTCCGTCTTGGAATGGATGATGGATAAGGGCATGGCACAAACCATGGAATCCTATGGCATATGTTTGTACGAGGCAAACCGCGTTGTGCGTGAAGGAATCATCCGCCTTTCCCGTTGGACAGAAAAAGCCCGCCAAACCGTTTATTCAAACGCAGGCCACGATATTTTTGGCGCACAATTAAAACGCGCCGCCTACACTGATTGCGCCTTTACCAAGGCCGAGGGCACATGCGCCCCGTTATTATTTGTGAATGCAGGCATCGATTTTTCAAAATCATTGGATGAACAAGGGGACAGTTTTTGGTGGGGCAATTCTCATTTCAAATCCATGAAATTACCCTACTCCCCCTATCAAAAAATATTCCGTGGGTTCGACCCTGATTGCGGTGGGTATGATGATAACGCCATCACCGCAACACTCGATGGTGGATGCGGACGCGGTGGTGACCTTCTCTATGCCGCCATCAACCACACAGGCGATATTTTGGATATTAAGGCTGCTTGAAAATAAAGTTGACATATTTTAAAATATGGTTTATTTTGTCATATGATAAAACGTCCGACAGCCGAAGAGTTAGCGCAGCAAAAAGTAAATAAAGAAGCATTTGAAAACGCACAAAACCGTGGAATTCGGATCAATAAATCTGTAACCCCAGGGTTATCAGACCTAGCCTTATTATTCCAAAAATTCCCTATCGAAGAGCATATCGCAGACTATCTCTCATCCGACTTTCGCGATGACATTAATGCTTATATAGATACAGTGCATTTAAGGACACGTGGTTTATTTGAATTTTGGAGCGTAAAACATCGAAATAATGTATGTGGAACATTTGAATATTTTGCCAACCAAACACTTAATCGTGGTAGACGAGAACAAGAGCAAAGTCCTTTTTCTGAAAAGGATGCCTTAGCGTTGAAAGAGTCACTAAACCATCATCACGACATTGCCCTAACCATGATTGCGATGCACTCTGCAATCGGCAGTTATTTCAATAAAATCGGTGCATATTATGATCAATCTAGTGACAGAACACCTGACTATTTAGACAGATTTTTGCAAAATGCAAATCTGGCTGGTGGTTTTTTTGGTGAGGTTTTACCGCATATTCTCTACACTCTCCACCAAGACGACACGTTAAAAAACAATCCTGAAAAACTATACTCAAATGGATTAAAACAATCCTTTATCAGTAGCGCATGGAAAAGCGATAAAGAGAATAAAAACGATGGTTTTGCGCTTGCCCCAGGAAATAATTCGACTCATTGCCCCTTCTCAAAATTTGTAACAAATATCTGGCGCACTGTTTACGAAGCCGATGAAAAAGGTGACTATCGTGCAACAGTTGAAAAACGTGATGGCGCCTTACCTACAACCTTTGCAAAACGTATACAAGAATTAGAGCAAACGAAACCATCAATAAAAATGCTGAAATTATAAATATAATTTTCTGAACCATAATTCCGCCATGGTCGTATCTATAATCAGGTAACAATATAAAGGTGGTAAAAAATGGCAAGTTATATTCAAAACGAAGCATCTCAAAAATCTGACCTAGACTACATCCGTCAATCAATGAACACGCCAATGTTGTCCAAGGAACGTGAGCAAGAATTAGCGCACGCATGGAAAGATAACGACGATGAAAAGGCGCTGCACGAAATGATAAACGCCTATGGCCGTTTGGTAATTTCCGCGGCGACAAAATTCCGCCATTACGGCCTGCCCCTCAATGACCTTATCCAAGAAGGCAATATTGGGTTGTTGGAGGCCGCAAAGCGGTTCGAGCCATCGCGTGAATTTCGGTTTTCAACCTATGCCACATGGTGGATTAAATCATGCATGCAAGATTATGTTTTGCGCAATTGGTCAATTGTACGAACAGGCACAACCGCGGCACAAAAATCATTGTTTTTTAACCTTCGCCGCCTTCGCGCAAAAATTGAGGGTGATCAGGAATTTGAAGGTCTAAACGATAACGGACGCCAAAAAATCGCCAATGATTTGGGTGTCAAAATTCACGAAGTTGAACAAATGGAACAACGCCTGAATGGTGGTGATAATTCACTCAATGTAACCGTATCCGATGAAAATGGCGCGGATGAATGGCAATCCATGTTGGCCGATGACCGCCCCAACCCCGAGGAAATAGTGATTGGGATGAAGGATGCACAAACACGATCCCATTGGTTAAACACCGCATTATCGACATTGAATGACCGCGAACAAAAAATCATTCGTGACCGCCATATGCAATATGACACCGTGACGTTAGAGGATTTGGGTGTTCAGTTAGGAATAAGCAAGGAACGTGTTCGCCAGTTGGAACAACGCGCGATGGAAAAATTGAAATCGTCTTTGACAAGAACAGTTGCAAGACCGCAAGAGCTTTTTTCGGAAACTTTGTAATAATAAAAAAATCCGAAAAATTTACCTAAAAGGCCGAAATGAACTATCATTATTTCGGTCTTTTTTTTGACCAATGAAAAATTGGTGGGCCCGGGGGGACTTGAACCCCCACTCACAATGTGAAACGGATTTTAAGTCCGCAGCGTCTACCGATTCCGCCACGGGCCCAAACCAATTCATGTTTTATAATTGACCCTGAAAAAAATGGCAAAGGGTTTTTCGCCTGTTTTTAAAAATTTACAATATTTTCGTATAAAACAGGGCGAATAAAGGCCGCGACCTCACGTCCATAA